>DASPKH010000325.1:0-7093 GCA_035628175.1 Patescibacteria group bacterium | reverse complement strand
CGTTTTTATTCAGCGCATCATATAGTTGCCCTACCACCTGTTGTTTGCTCGGCAGATCAAAATATATCAGAACATTGCAGCAGAAAACCACATCAAAATTTCGCATGGAGCGCAAGGCTGTATTATCATACAGATTGAGATTCACGAACTTTACCATCCGTTTGACTTCTTCATTTAATTCATAAAGATCTCCCTGCTTTTTAAAATATTTTGTGAGATAATGCTGAGGCATATTTTTTACTGCATATTCACGATATACCGCCCGGCGGGCTGATTCTAATACGTGATCACTAATATCACTACCCCATATTTCAAACTGTACATTTGGGTACAAGGGCTTTACCTTTTCTAAAAGCAACATTGATATTGTATATGCTTCTTCGCCCGATGAAGATGCAGCGCTCCAAATTTTCACCGTTTTTGAAACACCGCTTTTACCTTTCATGATCTCCGGCAACAAAACCTCTATTAAGGCCTCAAACTGTGCTTCACTACGAAAAAAATATGTTTCATTGATTGTAATGGCATTGTAGAGTTCTTTAGATTCATTCTTTGCATGAAAAGGATGTTTTAAAAGATCGATATACTGCTCAAAATTTTTCATGCCCAGCATACCCAGCCGTTTAGCAATGCGGCCCTCCAATAGATACTTTTTGCTATCCGTAAAATAAATTCCACTTTGTTTGTAGATTACTTCACGCAGCTCCCGAAATGTGCTTTCACTCATGACAGCAGGCGGAATAAATCCTGTAGGCATAGTCTTGCTATTGCTCCCTGTTTGCAAGGGATGCACAGTGTTTATTCTGTTTGAAGCTGATAAGATTCCATCCTTTAAATTATTCATTATTTAGAAATACTAGGTATATAAAGGTTGTGTAGCTGATAACGGTGCAGTATCCTTATTTTAAATTGCAAGTCGGAGTTATAATGCTGCTATTTCACCTTCATTTAAGACTTTTTCCAGATCAAGCAGAATAAGCAATCTGTCCTCAAGTTTACCAACTCCTGTAATATAATCGGCAGCAATATTGCCAACCATTGCTGGAGGTGGCTCTACCACCGAAGAAGAAATGCGCAAGACTTCCTGTACGGAGTCTACAAGAAACCCTATCACTTTTGATAAGCTGAGTTCTACAACAACAATGCGGGAATTTTTTGTATCATCGGCAGATGGCATTCCGAAACGCTTGCGCAGGTCGACAATTGGAATAATTTTACCGCGTAGGTTAATCACACCTTCGACAAAATCTGGTGAATTCGGAACGCGGGTAATATTTACAAGCCGGTTAATTTCTTGAACCTGAAGGATATTGATACCAAACTCCTCCTCACCGAGTGTAAAGCTCACAAGCTGGAGTGTAACATCATCCTTTATTTCCGTCTCATAAAGCGCCTGGTTTGAAAATTGCAGTGACATGATCAGTAGTCCTATATAAGTGGTGAAATTTATGGAATTATTTAATATACTACAAGTAGTATACTGCAAGTATCGTACTTTTTCACTTAAACATAAGCATTAGTTTTAAAAATACATATTTGTCAGTACTCATAGGTACTTAGATTATAGTAATTCCTTCAAAATGCTTCTTTATATGTAAAGTAATTCAACTACTGATTAACATTAACAACCTAAGAAGAATGGTGGTAGGAGTAATTCCACAGCCCAAATCTTACGTTTCAAATATCGTCATAATAGCCTACTGTATCTTTTAAAATTACTCTTTTTTATAGGCCATTGCTTTCGGTAAATGTACGAGCTTAAAAGCTTTTGGTACTCCGTGAAGTGATTCCGAATATCCAATGAATAAATAGCCATTTCTATTCAGAGATTCATAAAGATGTGCTATGACTTTCTGCTTTCCGGGTGGATCGAAAAACATTAAAACATTTGTACAGAAAGCAAGGTCAATATCTTTAAAAGATTTCATTTCTTCAGCATCAATGACATTGACCGTGCTGAATGAAACTAATTTTTTTACATCATCATTGATCTCGTACTTACCATCTTTTAAGGAAAAATACTTCTGAATAAGTATTTGCGGCAGATTGCTAAGGGATCGTTGCTCATATCTACCGGCACGTGCTACCTCAAGTGACTCCTGGCTAATATCACTTGCAATAATCTCAAAGGCCAAACCCGAAAATTTCGGCAACACATATTCAAGCATTACAATAGCAAGACTGTAGGCTTCTTCGCCCGTTGAAGTAGCTGCACTCCATATTTTTAGTTTTAAATTGTTATTCTGCTTCTTTTTTAAAATATCCGGGATAACAATATCTTTTACAACAGTAATCTGCTCCTGACTTGAAAAAAAACTTGAATCCTGCACCGCCATTGCATTAAAAATCTCCTTTGATTTTAAAGATTTTTGCGCAGGCGATTCGATTAGCTCCAGATATTTCTCAAATGATGCCAAATTCAGCCGTAGGAGTCTTTTGGCAATGGTTTGCTCTAACTGATTTTTTTTATTATCAGTATAATAAATGCCCGTCTGCCTGTAAATAGCTTCACGTATGTTCTGAAACGTTAATTGGCTTAACGTTGGGCTTTTTGATGTATTTGGTGTTGTCCCTGAGCCAGAAGGAAATTTCATGTTAATATCTATAAAAACCGTTTTATTAAGTAATGCAGCAGAGTGATTCTTGAAGTTAAAGTTGGACTGTTTCTATTTTCTGATTTTTTCGGTAAAATGCAATTTTTTCAAGAGCAGATGGCGTTGTATAACGCAATGCGCCTATTTCAATTGCCGCTAGAGCATTTATTTTCCCGGTGATCTCGATTCTTTTTGTAAAATCAAATTCAACTGGTGAGCGAAGCTTTTCAAGGAGAGCACGATGCTCAAAAAGTCGTTTTTCCATTTCTGTCCTTTGTCGCTGTAGCTGTTCAATCTCGGGGTTATTTGGCTGTAGTTTATTTTCCGAAATCAGGCGTTTTACTGTTATCTGTAATTTAAGTTTAATAGCTTCAATAATCTTCTCATCAAGCTGGATCTTCTTATCTAGCAGGCGTTGCTTGGCAGATATCTGCATCTTGTCATAGAGCGAAAGTGTGAGATTTGTATAATCATTCGGCTTGTATGCTCTACAAAGCCTGATGAGAGTCATCGCAGTAATATTGCCACCATAGACAATCGCATTTTCTGCAAGTATTTGGTGTCCTGCGTTGACTATACAGTTGTGAAGTTCTACACCGATTTCAATATTTTCTTCGGAAAAAATATCACAAAAAGTTCCACTTCGTATCACAATATCATTGCTGGCATGAATGTAAGAATTCTGGCATTCCCCTTGAAATTCAGCTTTCCCTGCTACCAGAATACTGCTGTTTGTAACCCTACCGAGAAAAACTGCATTTCCTTTTGCTTTTATCTTCTGGTTATTCACATCATTGGATATGACCGAACTCTCCTCGAGAATAATAGTTTCCCGGTGTGCATCAGCTTTAACAGTAATAGTGCGGGAATTACCTGAATCTGCCGGTAGTAAAAGAAGGAAGTCAAGAATCTCTTCCGCGGTGAACTCAGGGCGCGCTTTATTTGCCATATTTTAAAGCAGTGATTGTAATGCTGCAATAATAATTTTAAAGGTGTCCATTGTTAAAACAGCTAAAAAAATTGGCTTAAAAAACAGGGTTTTAAAAGCCTTTTACAGTATAAAGCTGCGTTTTGTAGTAGTTATCGTACATCAGGCGAAAATCATAAGTTTTAAAATAATGCTTTAACAATTTTCTTTTTAAAAAAGAGCATTATGAAACGGTTTTTCCCGAGATCGTAATACCGAGCTGCTCTATCCTGTACCGCAATTTTGCACGTGAAACACCAAGTATCTTTGCAGCCTTCAACTGGTTTCCATCGGTGATTTTCAGTGTTTGTAGGATCAGGTCGCGAACAACATTTCCCATTGTAGCGCCAGATTTAGATATTTGCAACTTATGCTCGCCTGGCTGAAGCTCAGGTTCCGGTCTGATAACTTTGGAACTTTGAACAGGAGCCGCAGGACGTAAAAAGCTTAAAGAATCCCTTCCTACCACATTGTGTGATTCCAACAACACAACCCGCTCGATAACATTTCGCAACTCCCGTACGTTGCCCTTCCACTGGTAGCTTGTGAGTACCTCCGCTGCTTCAGGTGTAAAACCGGTAATCTTTTTTCCGAACTTCGTATTGAATTCTTTTACAAATGCCGTTGCCAACATTATAACATCCTGCTGCCTCTCACGAAGAGGAGGAAGATTTATCGTTGCTACATTCAACCTATAATACAAGTCTTCGCGGAATTTCCCTTCTTCAATAAGTTGCTCGAGATCTCGGTTTGTAGCAGCAAGCACGCGAACATCTACATGAACTTCTTTTGTACCGCCAAGCCGGTAAAATGTTTTTTCCTGTAAGACGCGAAGTAATTTTACCTGCATTTCCGGGCTCAACTCTCCAACCTCATCCAGCAAAATCGTGCCATGGTGTGCCTGCTCAAAACGTCCCTGGCGCACTTTTTCTGTTGCACCTGTGAAAGCGCCACGCTCATAGCCGAAAAGTTCATTTTCCGCAAGTTCGCGTGGAATAGCTCCACAATTGATCGTGATGAATGGCCCTTTCACACGCGAGGAGTGATCATGGATAAATTTTGCGGCTAGCTCCTTTCCTGTTCCGGATTCGCCAAGAATAAGGCATGTTGTATCACCTGCTCCTGCAACAATTTTTGCCATCTGTAGAGCACGCTGCATTCCTTCACTTTCGCCAAGGATCATCCTCGGTTGATCCTGTTGGAGCTTTTCCTCAAGAATACTTACCTGGCGGCGCAGGTTATAATTCTGGAGCGCACGTTCTACCGTCACTTCAAGCTGCTCAAGGTCTAGCGGTTTTACTATAAAATCTTCCGCACCAAGGCGCATTGCACGAACAGCCATTTTAATGTCGGAAAATGCCGTCATTATAATGATCGGCATTACCATTCCCTGTTCACGAAGTTTTTCAAGGACATCCAGCCCGTTTGTATGGCCGAGGAAAATATCAAGCAAAATAAGGTCTGGCCGGAGTGAGCTCATATCCTCAACGGCCTGTATAGCATCCGTATAGGAAACTACACGAGAGAATTTAAGCGAAAGGATGCTCGAGACGGTAGAATTTACCAGTGGATCATCATCTACAATAACAATTGTGTAATTCTGTTTTGCCATGCTTTTAAAAAGAATACCTGATTTTTTAAAATTTTCCTTAAAAAACCTGTCTATAAAATTCTCATTCCCATAGTCGAGGCCACCACTCCTGCAGCAAATATTGCACTCCTGTTTTTATCATCCAAGATCGGGTTTACCTCAGCTACCTCCAGTGAGCACACACGCTTACTTTCAGCAAGCATTTCCATTATCAGGTGTGCTTCTCGATATGATAACCCACCTGGAACGGGAGTTCCAACGCCGCTTGCTACATCAGGATCAACAGAATCAAGGTCAAAACTGATATGCAGGTGATCAACATTTTTACAAACTTCATCGAGGATTTCTGTCACTACAGCAAACATTCCCATCTGGTCGATATCCGTCATCGTGTAGACTTCAATACCAAGTTCCTTTATCAGCTTCCGTTCTCCTGGGTCAACTGAACGTGCGCCAACAATAAAGAGGTTTTGCGGTTGCAACTTTTTAAAATCACCACAAATTGAAATTAATTCCGGCGCACCTAATCCAAGCGAAACCGCCAGTGGCATCCCATGAATATTGCCAGATGGCGTGGTTTCAGGCAGATTTACGTCTGTATGCGCATCTATCCAGATCACCCCAAGTCGTTTGTTATTTTCACGGCAGTGTGCAGCAATTCCGGCAATAGAGCCAATACTCATAGAATGATCACCACCCAGCACCAAGGGAAAATCACCTTTGTCCAGAACGCTTTGCACTTTATATGCAAGCCGCTCACAGGCGTTTGTAATTTCCGGAAGGTATTTTAATTGAGGATTAGTCATGGACAAGACCTCGGGCATCCCCACGGGGATATCGCCCTCATCTACCACATCATATCCCAGATCACGCAGCTGATTTTCAATTCCAGCTATTCGCAGAGCAGACGGCCCCATATCCACGCCGCGGCGCCCTGAGCCTAAATCCATTGGAAATCCAATTACGCGCACAGTCGGTTTTATATCTATTTCTTTTTCTTTTAAAGCTATCCCTTTTCCACTCATATGTTTTTCCGCTTTTTAAAACTCCTTACATATCTTTTTAAAAGTTTTAAAAGCTATTTTTTAATAAACTTAATTTGCGAGCATCCTGATAATTTTGGCTAATGCCGCTTTCATCTCTTTCCTATGCACGATCATATCAAGGAACCCATGCTCCAGCAAAAACTCCGACTTTTGAAAACCATCCGGCAATTTTTTGCGGATTGTCTGCTCAATTACACGCGGTCCGGCGAAACCAATGAGCGCGCCTGGCTCAGCCATGATAATATCACCAAGCATGGCGTATGATGCACTCACGCCACCCGTTGTCGGGTCAGTCAGAACAGAAATATATGGAACCCTGGCTTCATCAAGCATTGCCAGTGCCGCGCTTGTTTTGGCCATCTGCATAAGCGAGAGCGCTGCCTCCTGCATACGTGCGCCACCTGAAGCAGAGATCATTATAAACGGTATGTTTTCCTCAGCAGCACGACGGGCTGCGCGAACAAATTTCTCGCCTACAACCGATCCCATACTTCCGCCAATAAACGCGAAATTCATGCAGCCGAATGAAACTCGCTGCCCCTCAATATTACCGTAACCAATTGTTAATGCATCAGACAGGTCTGACTTTGAATATGCATCATGCAGCCGCTGCGAATACGGTTTAGTATCTACGAATTCCAGTGGATCAGCCGAGCGGACGCCTTTATCGGTTTCTACAAAGGTCCCTTCGTCAAAAAGAATTGCCACATATTCATCACAGCCTACACGAAAGTGGTTTTTACACTTCGGGCACGTGTATGCGTTCTCTTCAAGCTGCGTTTTGTAAATTATTTCCCGACACTTATCGCACTTCGTCCAGAGGCCATCAGGCATTTCACGGGGTGCATCATCGCCGATATTTTTCTTTGTTCTGTTAAACCATGCCATAATTATA
>DASPKH010000324.1:0-2810 GCA_035628175.1 Patescibacteria group bacterium | reverse complement strand
GTTCCGGCACTTTGACAAGATCATGCGGCGCTTTGGTGTGGAATTCACCTATGTGGATATGCGCGATATGGCAAATATCGAGGCGGCTTTAAAACCCAATACGAAAATGCTTTACACCGAGTCGCCGACAAACCCGATGATGACGCTCACGGATCTGCAAGCTGTTTCCCAAATTGCGAAAGCGAATAATGCGTGGATGATCGTGGATAACACGTTCGCTAGCCCGTATTTTCAAACGCCGATCGAGCTAGGCGCGGACATTGTTTTGCACTCGGCTACGAAATATCTCGGAGGTCATTCAGACTTAGTGAGTGGCATCGTCGCAACAGCAAACGAGGAAATTGCAACACAGCTGAAATTTCTCCAGAACGCAGCCGGCGCTGTTCCTGGCCCGTTTGAATGCTGGCTGCTCCTGCGCTCCAGCAAAACGCTTGCTCTCAGAATGCGCGCACATGAAGCAAATGCTTTAAAAATTGCAGAATATTGCGAAGGTAATAAAGCTATCAAAGCAATTCATTATCCGGGCTTGAAATCGCACCCGCAGCATGAGCTTGCCAAACAGCAAATGCGCGGCTTCGGCGGCATGATCTCCATCGAACTCGGCTCGCTCGACAATGCACGCAAATTCACTAATTCTTTAAAACTTTTCACCCTTGCAGAATCGCTTGGTGGCGTGGAATCGCTCGTGTGCCATCCGGTTTCTATGACCCACGGCTCTATACCGAAGGAGCAGCGTGAGCGCTTAGGCATCACCGACGGGCTTGTACGCCTGTCATGCGGCGTGGAAGATTCTGAGGATTTAATGAAGGATATTGAGCAGGCTCTGGCACCAATGTAGTTTTGAGTTTTTAACACCTCGTACATATTTAAAATGTACGGGGTTTTTCTTTTAAAATTCCACCCACATCAATTCCTCCGCGAGAACAGTATTTCTAAAAACCTCCCTTGCTTCCTCTACAAGCGCGAGTAAGTCCTCATAGCGGTTGCTAAAGTGCGTAATGTACAATCGCTCCACATTGGCCTTTAAAGCCGTTTCAGCAGCGTCTATCGTCGTAGAGTGAAACCATTGTGCAGCATTTTCTCGAAGCTCCTTTCCAAATGTCGCCTCGTGTATTAGCACCTGCGCATTTTGGGCTAACTCTACTGCGCTTTCCGTTTGCCTCGTATCGCCACACAGCACGAAAATCTTCCCCGGAACTTCCGGCTGAATTACATCTTTTAAAAAGATTTCCCGTCCATCCGGCAATTTCGCGCTTCCCTGCTTTTTTAAAACACCAACGAGCGCGCCTGGTTCGATGCCGAACTGCCGCAATTTGTTTCTGTCAATGTTTACCTGCGGAATTTCCTGCACTTTGTAGCCGAAGCACGGCAGCACATGATCCATTGGCGCGGCAGTAACCACGCAGTTACCGTTTTTAAAAACCTCACCTTTGAAATCATTCTCCAGTTCTGTGATGTGTAGCTCGAACCGCAGATTCGTTCCGGTCAATTCACAGTTTGTTTTCAAAAACTGCTCAATTCCTACTGGCCCGATGATTTTTAATGTCGACGTGCGGTTATCGCTCGACATGCTCGACAGCAGCGGCATCAGCCCAAACACGTGATCGCCGTGCAAGTGCGTAATAAAAATCGCATCGAGCGAATTCCGCGCAATTCCCGCGTGAATAAGTTGTATTTGCGTTCCTTCGCTGCAATCAAACAAAAACGCCGATGAAGCAACTTTTAAAACTGTTCCGGATGGATGGCGCGTTGTGAGCGGGCCGCCACCTGCCTTAATACCAAGAATACAGAATTTCATTTTAAAAGAAACTTAATGAAAAGACTTTAGGTTGCGAATTAATCAATAATTTTCACAACAGAAAAATTTAAAAAATATTCTCCTTAAAAAAAATGAATTTTGATTCGCTGACAAAAGCAGGAACGATGTTGGGTTTAGGTTTAGGTGGATTTTTTGACGGCATTGTGCTTCACCAGATTTTGCAGTGGCATCATCTCGTCTGCATTACGGAGCATTGCCAGCCAACAAGCATCGAGCATTTAAAAATGCAAAATACGCAGGATGGCTTTTTTCATCTCGCTGTGTGGATTCTAACAATTATCGGCGCCTATATGCTTTTTAAAGCCGCTCAGAAGCGAGAAAAGGGTTGGGACGAGAGACGGTTTACCGGTGCGATGCTTATGGGCTGGGGTATTTTTAATTTTGCAGAGGGATTGATTGACCACCAGATTCTTGGCATTCACCATGTACTACCGGGACATCCGAATCAGTTCTTGTTTGATATGCTTTTCCTGGCTTCGGGGCTGATTCTGGGTTTTGTTGGCTGGAGAATGACACAGATGAATACCATCAGTGCCTAAAAAAACCGCGTTCGTTTATATGGAACGCGGTTTTAAAAACTTATATCTCAGAAAAAATTACTTTGCAATCCCAATACTGCGGCGTTCGCGGATAACAGTAACTTTTACCTGCCCTGGATATTCCATTTCATTCTCAATTCTCCCTGCAATATCGTGCGCCAGTTGGTCAGCTGTAAGATCGTCTACACGTTCAGGTTCGATCATTACACGGATTTCGCGGCCCGCCTGGATAGCAAATGTTTTTAACACACCTTCAAAACTCTGTGCGATTGTTTCCAGTTTTTCAAGTCGTTTCACGTAATTTTCAAGCGATTCACGACGCGCGCCGGGGCGAGCTCCACTGATGGAATCCGCTGCCTGAACGATAACCGCAATGGCCGTTTCCATTTCAATATCTTCGTGGTGAGCGCCGATGGCGTTGCAAACAATCGGGTGCTCTTTGTATTTTTTCG
>DASPKH010000323.1:0-6737 GCA_035628175.1 Patescibacteria group bacterium | reverse complement strand
GCTTTTTGGCCACGAAAAAGGCGCTTTTACTGGAGCGGTCGAGCAGCGGAAGGGTTTTTTTGAAACGGCGCATCAAGGCACCATTTTCCTTGATGAGATTGGCGAAATGCCGGTTGCCACACAGGTGAAATTGCTGCGTGTTCTTGAAAGCGGCGAGTTTTCCCGCGTTGGCTCCAGCACCGTTTTAAAAGTGGATGTGCGCGTGGTAGCCGCGACAAATCGTGACTTGGAATATGAGGTTCGACGTGGGAATTTCCGGCAGGATCTCTTTTTCCGGTTGAATTCCGTTCACATTATTTTGCCGCCGCTACGCCAGCATTCTGAAGATATCCCTCTCCTGGTAGAAGCATTTGCGCAACGCTGCTGTGAGAAGAATAATGTGGATTTTGAAGGGATTTCCGATGATGCACTGGAGGTTCTGCAAAACCTGCCATGGCACGGCAATATCCGCGAGTTGCGCAATACGATAGAAACGATGGTGACACTCGAGCAAGGCGAATTTATCACGCCGGAAATGCTGCGTCGTTACATTACGCCCACACTTCCGCCCCCGACCGAAGGCCGTGAAACCGCGATCGTGCATGTGCCTGCCACAAAACACGATGATCCCGACCTGAACCTCGTGTACCGTTCCTTACTGGAAATGCGCCACGATATTACCGATGTAAAAAATGTTTTAAAAGCTTTTGTCGAAAATATGCCCAATATGCAGTTTTCAAACTTTGTGCAGCAGGAAGAAAAAGCTGAAGAGCCCCCGCTGTCCGAAACAAAAGTCGAAGAAACCACGCACCGGATTATCCTTGAGGATGATTTCAGACTTGAAGAAGCCGAACGCAAACTTATCATCGCATCTTTAAAACGTTTTGAAGGCAATCGTCGCCTGGCATCCAAAGCCCTTGGCATCAGTGAGCGAACGCTGTACCGGAAACTCGGCGAGTACAATCTGACTGACCTTTTTTAAAATATAAAGCAGGATTTCTTTTAAAAGATCCTGCTTTTGTATTTTAAAAATTCCATTCTTTAAAACCCGCTAGAGACTCTTGCCCTTCCCGGGTATTCTTTAAAAATCTCTCTGACCAATTCCTGCATTTCACTACTCACGGTAGGCGCTGTGGTAGCCCGGTCTGACCATCCGCGCCAGATCAAGTTGTCGTCGCTGTTGCGGATCACGTCAATTATCATCATGCCTTCGGTATATTCCACATCACGTAATTGCGCACCATGAACCGTTCCAAGGGTGCTGTAGCCACTATAATAATAGGGGCGTTCATATGGCATCCGGTAGCCATTGGAATAATAGGGATAAGTCGCAGCAAGCGGAAGCGGCTCAACGACAACCGTATCAACATCGCGCATACGAAGTGTGAGATTGATCAGAATATCAGGATTTGAATTGTCCAGCACGTAGCCACGGTTCTGCATTTCCTGCTGAATAGCTGTAGCAAGATTTTGCTCCATGATGGCATTATGATAAACCGATGAAGACGTCGTATCACTTACGGGTAGAATAGCATACGTTTTAAAACTGTTAAAGTCCACGCCTTGGAGTTTGTCAGAATATACGCTAGGAAGGCTGGAACAGCCTGTGAAAAAATATGCGCTTAGCATTCCCAGCAAAAGTAGTATGTTTCTCATTTCCGCGCCTTTATTGAAATTTCAGTTTAAAAGAATTATTATTGGAAAAATCGTAAGGTGTTGATCAGTAATACATTTATCTCAAAGGTGAAGTTCCTTTTTATAATTATATCTTTTAAAAAAGCTGTGCAGCTGTAAATGCCGCTGGAAGCAGCTCTTTTAAAAGCATACGCACCTCCGAGCCCTGGGTATTTATCATCACCACCACTGCATCCGGAGCAAAGTCTATCAGCATCTGCCGGCATGCACCACAGGGTGACGTAGGTACCTGCGTATCTGTACAGACCACCACTGCTTTAAAACTCTTTACACCCCGTGACACCGCCCCTACAAGAGCCGAGCGTTCTGCGCAGATCGTCAGGCCGTAGCTGCTGGCCTCTACGTTGCAACCTTCCCACAGATTGCCGCTTTCATCAATTAATACCGCCCCTACAAGGAAATGAGAATATGGCGCATGAGCGTTAAGGCGTGCTTTCAAAGCGGCTTCTTTCGCCTGCCGGATTATTTCTTCTGGGATATTCATTGTTTATTTTCCAATAGATATTTTGTGCAATTTTGTAACAGACATTAGAAATATCTTGTAAAAAAAAGCTTCTCAAAAACGTGGAAACTCCTTTTAAAACCTTGTTTTTAAAAGAAAATTACGACAAAATAGCATTTGTTCGTCTATCGGGAATAAATTACAACCGACAATTTGCAGAAAGGTTTTAAAAGTGGTAATTTCCATGTTCTACATATGAAATACTGTGATTTCTGTTCACTATGATATCGCTAGAATTTTCAACATATAATAAATTTCCGCACCGCGAACTCAACGAACGCGAGCGTTTTATCTTGCGCGCCATCGTGCATGTATATATTCTTACGGCGCAGCCCGTTGGCTCGCGGCATCTTTCAAAATATCTGGAGCGCGAAGTAAAGCTCAGTGCGGCGACGATCCGCAATGTGATGAGCGACCTTGAGGAAATGCAGTATATCAGCCATCCACATACGTCAGCCGGACGCATTCCAACAGATAAGGGGTATCGCTTTTACGTGGATTCGCTTATGGACGTAGAGCATCTGAGCGAACCCGAGCGCCATACCGTAAGCAAAAATCTTTTACAAAACCCGAAGGAGACTGTTCTCCGCGATGCTTCAAAGCTCTTAAGCTCTATTTCACGCTACCTTGGTGTTGTGGAAATCCCGCAAATATTCGACCTTATTGTGCAGAAAATTGAACTAATCGCACTTTCCAGCACTCGGCTGCTTGTGGTGATTGCGTTGGATTCAAACGTTGTTCGAACGGTAACCCTGGAAGCACATTTTGAAATTGAGCACAGCTCGCTTGATGAGATCTCGCGCTGGATCAATGAGCGTGTAAGCGGCCGTTCACTCTCATTTTTAAAAAAGCATTTTGCCGAGGTAATGTCACAGGATGCTCACGAGCAGCCGCTGATCAGGCTGTTTGTCGATTCCGTAGACCAGCTTTTTTCAAAAGAAAAGTCTGGCGAGGATCGCCTGCATGTAGCTGGAGCGCAACAGCTTTTGCATCACCCTGAGTTTGAAGATGTAGCGCGTGTGCGTGGAATTATCGAGCTTATTGAGGAAGAAGACGTGATCATTCACCTGCTAGACAAATGCGAAGATGCCTCCGGCGGTTTAAAAATTGTAATCGGCGAGGAAATGCAGAATGAGCTTCTCCAGGATTACAGCCTCATTATTTCCGGCTATCAATTTGGCTCGGCGGCTGGTGCAATTGGGCTTATCGGGCCGAAGCGCATGAATTATTCTAAAATGGCGTCGCTTGTGCAGTTTGTTGCGAATACGCTATCGCATCATCCATAGAGCTTTTACAGTGGTTTTCTATAGTAATTTTTAAAAAGAATTGTGAAGAAACTTTTTCAACTTTTTAAGAAATTACTGATAAAGGATTTTAAAAAGAGAATTTCACAAGAAAAAAGGGAGTTTAAACGTCTTAAAGGGCTGTTTTTTAAAAACTTTTTAGAAAAAAATCAGTTTTTAAAAAGTATATGGGAGGAAATAATGGACGATCAGCAAAAAAAAGGGCAGCCGCTCAGAACGGCTTCCGACAAAATGAAAGGGCTTTACAACACGTATTTACGTAACGAAGATCAAAAAGGAAAAAGAATGTCAGATCAGAATACTCAACATGAAAACTCCGAAGAAGTAGAAAACACGGAGCAAAATTCACAGGAAAATAATCAGCAGGCTAGTGAGCTCGACGCTTTAAAAAAAGAGCGCGATGAGCTTCGCGACCAGGTACTGCGAAAAACCGCCGAGGTGGAAAATATCCGCCGTCGCGCTTTAAAAGAAAAGCAGGAACTGATAGATTACGCCAATGAGCGGCTGCTCGGCAACCTCGTACACGTGCTGGATGACCTTTACACAGCGCTGGAAGCTGCAAAGAAAAGTAAGGATTATGATGCACTTTTAAAAGGCATTGAAATGGTTTATACAAAAGCTGAAAAAGCATTTGAGGCGGCAGGCGTAAAGCCAATCACAGATCATGTGGGAAAGCCGTTTGATGTGAATTACCATGAGGCACTGATGCACATGCCGTCGGAGGCGCCGGAAGGTCATGTGGTGCAAGAAGTGCAGCGTGGCTATATGCTTCGCGACAAGGTCTTGCGTCATGCAAAGGTTATTACGTCAGCCGGAAGTGGCGAATAATTTTTACGAAGAAACTGTAATGGCAGCTTTAAAGTATTTTTAAAAGCTTTAAGAGAATTATTACCGCACATTTTAAAAGAGTTATATATACATGGCAAAACGCGATTATTATGAGATTCTCGAAGTGAGCAAAACTGCTACGCCCGAGGAAATCAAGTCTAGCTACCGCAAGCTGGCTTTAAAATATCATCCGGACAGGAACCAGAATAATCCGGAAGCCGAAGATAAATTTAAAGAAGCGGCAGAAGCATACGAAGTGCTCAGTGATGCCACAAAACGCCAGCGCTATGACCAGTTTGGCCATCAGGGCGTAAACGGGCAGGCGCATCATTACCAGAGTGCAGAAGATATCTTCAGCGCGTTTGGCGATATTTTCGGCGGTGGACGTGGCGGTAGTATCTTTGATGAATTTTTTGGCGGTGGTGGGCGCCGTAGTGGCGGTGGAGCGCGTTCAATGGCGCAGCCGGGCAGTGACCTGAAAGTGCGTTTGCCACTCACGCTCGAAGAAATTGCCACAGGTGTCGAAAAGACTTTAAAAGTGAAGCGCTGGGAAACATGTGATGAATGTGAAGGCCATGGTGCTGAACCAGGTTCGGGCATGGCAACATGTCAGACGTGTAAAGGTTCGGGAGAGGTGCGTCAGGTTTCGCGTTCGATGTTTGGACAATTCGTGAATATTATGCCATGCCAGTCGTGCCAGGGGGCGGGACAAATTATCAAAACGCCGTGCAAAAAGTGTAATGCAGAAGGCCGTGTGCAGGGTGAAATAACCGTAAAAGTGAACGTTCCAGCGGGCGTCGTAACGGGCAATTATATTCCTGTTCGTGGCAAAGGCAATGCAGGGCGTCGTGGCGGTGAAGCAGGCGATGTGCTTGTCGTGATCGAGGAGCAGGAGCACGAAAAATTTGTTCGTCAGGAAGATGATATTGTCTATGAACTCACGATCAGTTTTCCTGATGCAGCGCTCGGCGGCGACATAGAAGTACCGACGCTCACTGAACCGACAACAGTGAAAATCGAAGCTGGTACTCAGCCCGGAACTATTTTAAAACTCCGTGAAAAAGGCATTCCGCATCTGAATTCCTATGGCCGCGGTGATCTGCTCGTGCATATCAACGTGTTTGTGCCGACATCACTTTCAAACAAAGAAAAACAAGTTTTAAAAGAACTGTCTGAAAGTGAAAATATTGCACCTGCCAACCTGGGAACAGTTCATAAAGAAAGTGGTTTTTTTGATAAAGTGAAAGAAGCACTTTTTTAAAAGACTTTTAAAAAATATAATGAAGTAAAGAAATGAGCAAACTCCCCTTTTTTAAAAACCGGTTGCAAATGCTGCTCGGGATTACAAAAGGGGAATTGTCATTTGTGTTACTCATCCTCGGAGGGCTCACGGTCTGGACGATTCATACGGCGACGGGTTTTAAAAACGAAGAATCTCCATTGGCTGAGGATGTGTATAGAATGCTTGATAGTCTGGCTGAAGCAGGACGTTCAACCATAACAGGAATTGATGCTCAGGGAAATGCAAATGCAGAACTTGCCGCAGGAGATACAATTGTTACGCCTGAAGAATTCTTCCCAACAGCGAAAAGAAAGGAATTGCTGACAGGTAAAATTAACCTGAAAACGGCGGTAAAGTCTGAGTTAATGCGGCTTCCAGGCATTGGTGAAAAAACAGCAGAAGCAATTATTGAGCACCGTAAAGCAAGCCCTTTTAAAAAGCCTTCTGACATTATGAACGTAAAAGGTATTGGCGAAAAAAAATTTGAAAAGATGCGTGAATTTATCGAAGTGAAGTAATTTTAAAATCACCACATGGAAAATACTCTGTCGGTTTTTTTCGGCAACGACCGCTCTTACATTAGCATTTTAAAGCCTACAAGCAAAGGCATTGCGCTCACACATCTTGATTCTACATCGCTTGCACTTGGCTTTATGGACATTGATGATGATTTCCGCAGTGCTTCGCGCGAACTTGGCGAACTTTTAAAGGAAACAGCGCCAATGGCGTCAAAGATTCATGCTGTTTTTTCCATTGAAAATGCGTTCGTTCACCAGTTTCCCGCTAGCAGCGGCGCATCGAAAGAAGAGCTGGAAGAGCTTTTAAAATTTGAGATACGGCAGCAGATGCCGGAATACACACTCGAGGATTTTCACACGGAAGCCTTCCCGATGGCCCCGCGCCTTGATGGAACGGAAATGATGCTCGCTATAAGCATTGAAAGAAACTTTATATTACTCGCCGAACAGATATTCGGTGAGCTTCCAATACCGCTTGCTCGCACAGACGTGAGCCAGCTAGCAGCACATTCGGCAATAGTATACAACTACCCTGAGCACGCCAACGGAACTGTAATGGTGCTCGGTGTGCAGGAAAATTATATTGATGTCAGCGTCGTGCGCCAGGGCAGACTCGCATATTATAACCT
>DASPKH010000322.1:0-4278 GCA_035628175.1 Patescibacteria group bacterium | reverse complement strand
CGCTGGTATTCATGTAGTTTAAAATTATCTGAAATTACGCTATTACACGATTGACGGTTGTGAGTATTGCTGTAAACTTTTGCAAATTACGAAGCCTCGGCAAGCGCATAAATTTCGGGCAGATTGCGCCCGAGTTCTGCGTAATCAAGGCCGTATCCTACAACAAAAACCGGTGGAATTTCAATCCCGCAATATTTTACGTCGACATCTGCACGCCGTACTTCCGGTTTTGAAAGCAGCGCTGCAACGTTCACTGATTTTGGCGCTTCTTTTAAAAGCCACGCAATCAATGCTTGGAGCGTAAGCCCTGAATCCACGATGTCTTCGACGATAATAATATTTTTGTCCTTAAAATCTATTTCTGTAAAGTCCAGTTCTACTTTTCCCGTTGTCTCCATCCGGTGGCCATAGCTGCGCGCGCGGACGGTTTCCATGCTCACGGGGATCGTGATATGGCGCACGAGATCAGCTGCGAAAATCATAGAGCCTTTTAAAACAACAAGCAGCATCACGGATTCACCGTCAAAATCACGGTTGATCTTTGTGGCAATCTCCTGCACAGCAGCAGATATTTCCTCAGCGGAAATATACTTTTTAAAAAAACGGTCATTGACCTTTACGAGTTCAGTGTTCATTATGTAAAACCGCTTTTAAAAATATATCAATTTTTCGGCGGAATAAATTCCACACTGATCACTTTGTCTGTTTTTTCCGTCACTTTAAATTTATCGCTGATACGATGGCCGCATATCCAGATAATATCGCTGCTCGTGGACAAAACCAGCACGTTCTGCTTTTCCGTAAGCGGTACTTTCTCATTTGTGAGGAAATCACTCACTTTCATCGTGCCGCGCATTCCGATCGGCTGGAAGGAATCGCCTGGCTGCCATGTACGAAGCGTAAGACGCTGTGGTAAAAGCTCCGCGTCAAAATATTCTATATTCGGGTCAGCGCCGAAATCCAGGTCGCGGTTTGGAATTTCTTTTAAAAGTATTTTGTGATCGCCGAATGTGTAATTACCAGTTTTTTCAATTGTCTCGTTCAGATTAAAAACAGGTGTTTTCTTTAAAAAGAGGATCCCGTCGCGGTCACGCAGGGCATAGACGTGCTTTGAAATTTCACAGATAGCCCCGGTTTCGCTGGTAATAAGCGAGATCACGCGATCTACCGTTTCATAAGTAGCAGGGGTGGAGTCAAACTTCTCGGTGATAATTCTTTGGATAATCTCTCCCTGCAAAAATTCATCTACCCCGGCAAAAAGTGTTGTTTTTAAAAGCGTATGTCCGTTTACATTTTCCGCCACATGCTGAAGAAGCTCATTCACGCGATCAGCTACGACTTTATCAGCGCCCTGTAGCAGGTGCATCGTGCGGATAATAATTTCGTCAATGGCCGGAGAAAATTTCTCCTTTAAAATAGGCATCAGCTCGTGGCGAACCTTATTGCGCGTATAGAGAGCGAGTGAATTAGTCACGTCTTCATGCCATTCAAGATTACGCTTTCGCGCGTATTCTATCAGCTCGGCTTTTGTAAAATGCAAAACAGGCCGGATCACATTCGTTTTATTCGTAAGTGGGCGCCGCGCCGGAATTCCCGCCAGCCCGGTCAAACCTGAACCGCGCAGGAGATTTAAAAAGAATGTTTCAGCAGCATCATCAGCCGTATGGGCCGTTGCGAGATAATTAAATTTTGATTCTTTTGCCACTTTTTCAAAAAACTTGTACCTCATTACGCGCGCAGCCTTTTCAATACTGAACGAGTTTTTCGCCGCGAAAGCTTTTACATTTACCTGCGTGTGATTATAGTACAGGCCGTGTTTTTTTGTGATATGCCGTACGAACTGCTCGTCGCGTGCCGAATCTTTACCGCGCAAATTGTGATTGCAATGAGCCACAGAAATCCGGAAACCATGAGAAGGGGCAAGTGCCATCATTGCGTGAAACATCGCGACCGAATCCACACCACCGCTCACCGCACAAATAATCGAAGAACCTTTTTCTACGCCAAGTTCTTTTAGCGAATTTTCTAGCTTTTTATAAAAACTTTTTAAAAACGGATCGGTTTCTGTCTGCGAGGGTGGTGGCTCACCTGGGATAAACTGTGTGCGCTTTTTCTCCTGCGCTTTAGGTTTTGGCTGTTGTGTGGGCTGGTTCTGCTGTTTTGGAATCGGTTGCCTTGAGGGAGCCTCATCGCCCACAGGCTCAGCTGGCTTATGCTCAGAAGTTTTCTGCTCAGGGTGTGGAACTCGCTCTGGACGGCGATTATCCTTTTTTAAATGTTTGCTGTGCCTGTTATCGCGGCGGAAATTCTCTTTTCCTTGGTACGCTTCCTCGACGCTTTTTTCTTTTAAAATCTCTACGCTTGGGCCATCGCCCGGAGCAGGATTACTCTGTGCGGGTATAGCATGTATGCGTTCGTCAGCCGGAGAATTTTCCATAAACGCATCGTTTAAAGGATTATCCTTAAGATAATTCTTTTTAAAAAATGCTTCTTTTAGAAGGGGAGATTTGCCTTTTTGAGGTTTGCTTGTATTTCCGGTTTCCGGCATTTCAGCACGTGCGGGCGCAGCAGAAGGCAATTCTTTCTGCGTTAATTCTCCTGAATTTCCCTTTTTAAAAGAATCGTCTTCTGTTTTTAAAACTTCCTGCTGAGAAGTTTCCACCGGCGCGTTTTTACTGTTTTTCTCGCGTCGATGGTTTTTGCGTGAGTATTGTCTTTTTGGCTTTGCCTGTTCTTCTGGCGGAGTATTGCTCATTATCGGAAATATCGTAATCTGCTTTTTGGATTATAATTCCCCAAATATACTGCAAAGTTTTTAAAAAGCCGTCTCTTCAAGCACTTCTACTTCAGGATTGAGCTGCGGAGCGGGTTCCTGGTGATTTCTTAAGAACTCTTTAAAAACATTCAACCGGTCTTCGATTTCGGCATAGCTTTCATAGCGTACCAGGTCCTGGCGCACGCTCGAAGCATGATACATACCGCGCAGGTAGCCCGCATAAAATTTTCTGAATTCATGAATCGCGCGTTTTTCACTTTTTAAAGGAAAATACAGGCGCAAGTGTTCCAGGCAAAGATTGAGGCGCTCTTCTACAGTCGGCATTTCAGGTTCCTCACCGGTCGCCATAAAGGCTTTCGACTGGTGGAAGATATAAGGATTGGTAATCGCGGCGCGTCCGATCATTACAGCATCAGCGCCTGTCTCAAACGCACGAACAACGTCCTGCGGCGTATTGACATCGCCATTTAAAATTACGGGAATCTGCACATGTTTTTTGACCTCGGAGATCCATGCCCAGTCAGCATTACCTCGGTGCCCCATATCGCGTGTGCGGCAGTGGACGGTAAGTGCTTTAATTCCTACATCTTCCAGCATTTTGGCTACCTCTGTGATAACGATAGACTTCTGGTCCCAGCCGAGTCGCGTTTTCACTGTTACCGGGAGGTTCGTCGAGTCCACAACCGCTTTCGTGATGCGCGCCATTTGCGGCGGATCCTTTAAAAGCGCAGCACCGGCATTCCGAGCTACAACGTTTTTCACCCAGCAGCCGCAGTTGATGTCTATAAAATCAGGATTTGCTTCGGCAGCGCGCCGTCCGGCCTCGCCCATCACGGTTTCATCACCGCCGAAAATCTGGATTGCCACGGGGCGCTCTTCTTCTGCCACGTTCAGCTTTTCTAGCGAACGTCGCGCATCACGGATGAGGCCTTCCGAGGAAATAAATTCCGTATACACTATATCCGCGCCCAATCGCTTGCACACAAGGCGAAAAGGAAGATCAGTGACGTCTTCCATCGGAGCGAGCAATAATCCTTTATCTACTGAAACCTTGCCGATCTGCATAAGTTTTATATTGTAAGTGCGTTTTTAAAAAGTAAGCAATGTTTGACGGGCATAGCCGTGATTTGTTGGAATTTATAGCTTTAAAGAAAGCTGATCATTATGAAATTTAAAAAATTATTATTTCTGTATCTTACTGGTAATTGGCTTTTTATTACTGTTACATTCTGATGTTGCTTCTAATATCACTTATAAAGAATTAAACTAGGAATGATTCTTGAGCAAGTAAAGAAAATATTGGGAAAACCATATCAGATTAAAGTGCTCGTTGGCTTGCATAACTTTGAATGTAAACACCCTAATCCTGGGGTTAGACCTACATATAGAAGAAAATACAGATATTAACGTGGAATTTGAAAAAACTTATAATGACACAAATCATTGTTGCGAGGGGGAATAAAGAGCATAAAGAAGTGAAACGTATGACTTTTGTTTATACA
>DASPKH010000321.1:0-3459 GCA_035628175.1 Patescibacteria group bacterium | reverse complement strand
GCGAAGACCTGATTTTTTTACCTCGTCGATCACCTGGTCGCTTGTCATGGCAACTGCTTTGCGATATGCGCCATAGCCGCCGTTTTTAATATAAACATCAATGTCTGAAAGATTTTCAATATCCGGAAGGATAAGCTTTGGACTGTTGGTGGTCATTTTTAAATATATTTTTAAGTGATAATATGCAAATTTACGAGAATTTTTATAAAAGCGAGTTTTTAAAAGAACTATCTCAACTTATATTCAACAGGCACAATTGCTCAATATACTATTTTTAGGCTTTTATGCGTTCCTGGAGTGAATCTAAGTTTTGACACAGCTTGAATCGAAGGCTCATTAAGGAAATCATGAGTTGATTGCACAATCCTGATTTTTATAACATTACCCTTCGTATCACCAAAAACAGCAATGCAGGTAACACCTTCGAATGAACTTCTTTTAAAAATGTCAGGATAGACTGTATTCTTTATAAGTGAATCTTTATTATATGTTGATGGAATCTCTACACTTTCACAGAGTTCCTCTTCGGAATTCAGAAACAGAGAATCTTTTTTTTAATGCTCTCGCCCGCAGCAGCTTCTAGGCTCATTACCTTAAAGCAAAAAAGTACGAGCGAATACTGTAAAAAGAATTTTCATTATAGAGCATAGCTTATGCCTTTTCAAAAATCGCCGCCAAGCCCTGCCCAACGCCAATACACGCAGTAGCAACGCCGTAACGCGTATCGTTTTTCTGCATGGCGCGTGTGAGCGTGGCTATGATCCGCGAACCGCTCATGCCGAGCGGATGCCCAATGGAAATTGCGCCCCCATATGGATTAACACAAGCAGGATCAACACCCAAATCGCGGATACACGCAAGCGCCTGAGCAGCAAAGGCCTCATTCAACTCCACAAGCCCGATGTCCGAAGTTTTTAAACCGGCGCGTTTCAAAGCCGCATTTGTAGCAAAAACAGGGCCGATGCCCATGATGCGTGGATCTACACCTGATGTTCCCGAGCTCACATAGCGGGCAACAGGTTTTAAATTATATTTTTTTACAGCTTCTTCACTTGCCAGCAGCATCGCACCCGCGCCGTCGTTGAGGCTGGAGGAATTTCCAGCCGTTACGCTTCCGCCTTTGCGGAAAGCTGGTTTTAAAGAGCTAAGTTTTTCAAGTGTTGTATCGGCACGCGGCTGCTCATCACGGTCAACGACCGTATCGTCACCTTTTCTCTGCGGAATCCGAACTTCAACCATTGCTTCTTTAAAAATGCCGTCGTTCTGCGCTTTCACCGCAAGCTGATGTGATTGTAGGGCATACTCATCCTGCTCGTCTCGTGAAATTTGCCAGCGTTCAGCGATATTTTCTGCCGTTTCACCCATCACTTCCAGAGGAAAAAGCTTTTCCATGGCCGGATTAGGAAAACGCCAGCCGAGCGCAGTGTCGTACGCAGTGAGATTTCCAAAAGCCGCCGCGCCGCTCACATTTTTCGGCATAGCGTACGGAGCACGAGACATGGATTCCACACCGCCTGCGATGATGACGTCTGCCTCCCCCGCACGGATTGCACGCGCTCCCTGGATTACCGCTTCAATGGACGAAGCGCAAAGGCGATTCACCGTGACGCCGGGAACACTTTGTGGAAGGCCTGCGAGTAAAACCGCCATGCGGGCTATATTGCGGTTGTCTTCACCAGCCTGGTTTGCACAGCCGAGGATCACATCGTCAATCACGTCTCCGGGAATACCCGTGCGGTTCACCAGTTCTTTTAAAACAATCGCCGCCATGTCGTCCGGGCGTACAGATGAAAGTGCGCCGCCGTATTTACCGACAGGCGTTCTGATGGGTTCGATTATATATACGTCATTCATGATGTTTTTAAAAGCAGTAAGCTTTATACTGTATGTTTTTTGTTTTTAAGAATAATCGTTTGTCATTGCGAGAGTCTTCGACAAATTAATCGCTACACCTTATCATCGTAAGAAACCTACATAACGCTTGCCACATCGAGAGACCTCCCCGCAATGACAATTTTAAAAGTTTTAAAAGAAATTATTTCAAATTCTCAAGGTTCTCCCGCGTTTTTACAAGGGAGCTTTTCATACTTTCTAATTTCTCACGTTCCGCCTCAATCACCTGAGCAGGAGCCTTTGAAGTAAAACCTTCATTGGAAAGTTTTTTTTCAGTGCTACTAATGAGATTTTCCAAACGCGAAACTTCTTTTAAAAGCCGTACGCGTTCTTTGTCAACATCAATTTTACCTGCTGTGGAAACAAATATTTCAACGCCGCGAACAACTGATGAAAGCACCTGCGCAGGACGTTCTGTACTTCCGCCGACATGCAGTTCCGATGTGCGGCCAAGCGACGAGATAGTGCTTGCCTGCTGCTGTAATATGGCAAGAACCTCCCTATTCTCACTGTGCAAAATTACCGGAAGTTTTTCAGATGGAGGGATATTTGCTCCACTGCGGAGACGACGTATTTCCTCAACAATTAGCTGAATTGTGGCAAAATCTTCTTCCACTTTTTTATCTATAAACTGTTCATTTGCTTCAGGCGCCTCAGCTACAGAAATACTCTCATTTTTGGCACGGTTTTCAACAGCATGCCAGAGTTCTTCTGTAATGAATGGCATTACGGGATGCAGCATTTTTAAAATACCGTCGTAAATCGAAAGCGCAAATTGCGCGAGCTGCTGTCTATATGCAATATCACCACTTCCACTCATCTGGGCCTTCATAATTTCCACGTACCAGTCGCAGAAATCCTTCCAGATAAAATCATACAGCATCTTTGAATAGTCCGTAACTTTATAATTTTCGAGAGCAGCATCCACGTCGCGGATCGTAGAATGAAAACGAGAAAGGATCCATCTATCAGCAGCCGTCATCTGATCTTCCAGAAGCGGGGAATGCAGTTTTTCGAGGTCAGTGTCCCCTCCTGCTTCCGCCTGTTTCATTAACAGGAAACGCCCGGCATTCCAGATTTTATTAGCAAAATTCCGCCCGAGGTCCATTGATGGAACATCCTGTGTTTTTTCGTCTACTTCCATACGAACGTCCTGACCGAGCGGCGAAAGATATATCATCGTGAAGCGTACCGCATCAGCACCATATTTCGCGATAATATCCAGTGGGTCAGGGGAATTGCCGAGTGACTTGGACATTTTGCGGCCTTTGCCGTCACGGACGGTGCTTGTGAAATATACATCTTTAAAAGGGATCTGCTGCTTAAATTTCAGCGTCGCCATAATCATGCGTGCCACCCAGAAGAAAATAATATCCGGTCCGGTTACAAGCAGATTTGTCGGCAGAAATTTCTTCATTTCCTCAGTTACTTCGGTTTCGCCATCAGCCAGCCAGCCCATCGTCGTCATCGGCCACAGCCATGAAGAAAACCACGTATCCAGCACATCTTCGTCCTGTTTTAAAACGGCATTTTCCGGTAAGTTTAACTTTTTGCGCGCTTCTTCTT
>DASPKH010000320.1:0-2276 GCA_035628175.1 Patescibacteria group bacterium | reverse complement strand
AAAAAAACGTTTTTAAAGATTGAAAGGAATTCACCGCAAGCTATTGTCCTTGAGGGTCTTGTTGATGAAACGTTTGAACTAGAAGCGCTCGACAGCATCATAGAGCAGGCCTTCCATCAGCAGCAGGCCGCTTTAAAGATCACAGATTCTTTAAAAACGATGTACTGGCGCAATAGCAATGCTATCATTCATAATAGAGAAAAGTCCGTTCACAAGAAAAGGCATACAGCAATTTCCTTCCCGGCAATGACCCCGGTTGAAGTACGGATGCCCGGTGTACCGCGTGTATCGCATGTGCCGCAGAACGCGATACTTTTTAAAAATGGGGAAGATGAAGCGCGTAAGGTTTCGACGCTTGTGCCAAAATCAAACATCGCAAAGCCAATTTATAAAAAAGTTATTGCTCCGGACACCACAAATATTTTTAAAGCTGCTTTAAAACAGGCGATTGTAAGCTCGGTTGTAAAGGACAAACCAGTAAGTGAGCGTGTGCCGAAACCTGTTCTGGATTCACTTTTAAAAACGGAATTTGCTGCAAAAGGGATTGCCATTCCGTACGAATTCGGAGTAGTAAAAAATGCGAATGATTCGGTGATCTTTTCAAAAACAAGCGATGCAAGCGCGCTCGTTCATGCGCCATACAAGGCCGCGCTATTTTCAAACGACATGCTTTCGAGCGAACCGTATTCGCTGCTGGTGAATTTTCCGGGGCAGAAGGCGCATATTTTTGAATCGCTGTGGCTGATGCTTGCGTCGTCGCTGCTGTTTATCCTTATCACGATTTTTTCTTTCTCATTTACGATTGTTGCACTTGTAAAACAGAAAAAAATATCAGATATCAAAACTGACTTTATCAACAATATGACGCATGAATTTAAAACCCCGATCGCAACAATCGGACTTGCAAGCGAGGCTTTAAAAGAACCGAAAGTGCTTCAAAATTCGGATAAACTTGCGCGGTTTGTAAATGTGATACAGGATGAAAATAAACGACTTTCAAAACAGGTCGAGCGCGTGCTCCAGGCGGCGGTAATCGAGCGTGGTGATCTACAGTTGACATTTGAAGATGTGAACGTGCATGAGGCCATCGAACATGTAGTACACAATATCGCCGTACAGGTGGAAGCAAAAGGTGGAAAAATTGAATGTATCTTTCATGCAAAAAATGCGTTATTGTATGCAGACGAAGTTCACATTTCCAATGTGCTTTATAATCTTCTCGATAATGCCAATAAATATTCGCCGGACGCGCCTGACATTACAATCTCAACACGCAGCAATGAGCATGGTGTTTTTATTTCCGTGAGCGACAGGGGAATGGGCATGAGCCGCGAGGCTTTAAAGCAGATTTTTGAAAAATTTTATCGCGTGCCAACGGGGAATTTGCACGACGTAAAAGGTTTTGGCCTGGGCCTTAGCTACGTCAAGGCAATCGTGGAGGCACACGGTGGAAGCATTGCAGTAGAAAGTGAATTGAAAAAAGGAAGTAACTTTGACGTGTTCCTTCCGTACATTCATGATGCAATCGTTTAGAATTATTTACAACATTGCAGCCTTTTACAATCCATTCTTAAAATTACCGGAAACGTATGGAAAACAATATTCTCCTCGTGGAAGATGATGCTAATCTCGGGACGGTTCTGCAGGATTACCTCGAACTGCGCGGCTACGAAACAACACTTTGCCGCGATGGCGAGGCGGGACTCCAGGCATACCAACAGAAGCCGCATAAACTCTGCATTTTCGACGTGATGATGCCGAAAAAAGACGGTTTTTCACTCGCGCGTGAGATCCGAAAGACTGACCAGAAAACGCCTATACTTTTTCTGACAGCAAAATCCATGAAGGAGGATAAAATTGAAGGTTTTAAAGCCGGTGCGGACGACTATGTTACGAAACCTTTTTCCATAGAGGAATTGCTTTTGCGCGTGGAAGCAATATTGCGTCGCTGCGAAACTACATCTGCACAGGTGAAACCTACTGATGAAGAGCATTTCCATATTGGCAAATATTCTTTCGACGCAGGCCAGCGCAAACTTTCTATAAACGAGGAAGTCCGCATACTGACATCCAAAGAAGCTGAGCTTTTAAAGGTTCTCTGTGAGAATACGAATGCCGTTGTAAAACGTAGTGATGCACTGATGAAAGTGTGGGGTAATGACTCATATTTCAATGGCCGCTCGATGGACGTATTCATCACCAAACTTCGCAAATATTTAAAAGATGATCCTACTGTGGAGATCATCAACGTTCACGGCATGGGGTATCGGCTGAAT
>DASPKH010000319.1:0-4051 GCA_035628175.1 Patescibacteria group bacterium | reverse complement strand
ACAGCTTTAAAAATGATACGTACTGAGGGCGTTACAAAAAAATATTCACAGGGTGGAAAAGAGGAAGTTGCGGTTTTGAAAGGAGTTTCATTTAAAATCGAGCGTGGTACATTCGCCGCGCTTATAGGCAGTTCCGGCTCTGGCAAAAGTACGCTTTTAAATATTCTCGGCGGAATTGACCATGCTACGGATGGCAAAGTCTGGATTGGGGAAAAAGAAATAAGCACGCTTCCAGAGACTGAACTAACCATAATTCGCCGCGAAACGATCGGCATTGTCTTCCAGTTTTTTAATCTCATGCCTACTCTAAGCGTTTTTGAAAACGTTGCGCTGCCATCGCTTTTAAAAAAAATCCCTTTAAAAGAATATGAGCCGCGGGTGCGTGAACTTTTACAGGAAGTTGGCCTTGGGCACCGGTTGGAACACCGGCCTCATGAGCTTTCCGGCGGAGAGATGCAGCGTGTAGCTATTGCGCGCGCGCTTGTAAACAGACCCGAAGTGCTGCTTGCTGACGAACCAACGGGTAACCTGGATTCTGTAACAGGCGAAATGATTTTAAAACTTTTGCGCGAACTCACGCACCGGCATAGTGTTACGCTTGTCATGGCAACACACTCACCCGAAGCCACGCGGTTTGCTGATCGTGTGATCACGCTGAAGGACGGAGCAGTTCTGTCAGATGTGCGGCAATAGTCAGCTTATTTTAAAAGAAAAAAGTCGGTTTTAAAACCGACTTTTTTTATGAGCTTTTATGATTTTTTCGGGATGTATATCTGGTAGGGTTTTCCACGTTCTGGAGCAGGAAGCGCCCTTTTCAAAATCCAGAGATTAAAAAGCTTTACGTCTTTATATGTTGTGCCCTGCCCGCGTGCCCACGCAGCCAGATCAGGAATTGCATCATCTACACTGACTACTGTATATGTCTCCGGTTTGTAGAGTTCACCTTGGGGAATATTGAGTCCATAGCGGGCACCATTTTCCATGAATTCCTTAATAAGAGCAATACGGAAAACATACCGTGACGTTTCCTCATTTAGATACAGGTCGTAGAAGCTATTCGCCTGCTGGTAGCGGAGGTTTTCGGAAACATTTTCATGCCCCATATTATAGCCCGCCGCTGCCAGGGTCCAGCTTTTAAACGTATTATATCCCTGTTTTAAATACTTTACTCCGGCGCGAGTGCTTTTCTCAGGGTGGCGGCGCTCATCTACATCATCGTCTATCCGTAGCCCAAATGCACGGCCCGTTGCCGGGATAAACTGCCACAAACCGACGGCGTCTTTGGAAGAACGTGCCATGAATAATGCACTCTCTGCTACAGAAAGATATTTTAGGTCGCTCGGAGCACCTTCCTCTCGAATAACACGGTCGTAAATATCGAAATACCGTCCCGCTCTTTTTAAATACAGCACAAGCTGTGCGGGTTGCTGGAGCAGAAGATAAAACTCACGCTCGGCACGCTCACGCACTTCCGGAATTTCCAGCGGAACACGTTCACCGCAAAAACTGAGGTTTTCCGGTAGGCGTTGGTTTGCTACCCAACTTATGAGATTGCCTTCATTGCTGACTACATACGCCGAATTGTTATTTGAAGATGTGGAATTGGCCGGCTGCGCTTTCGAGCATGACGACACAAGGATTCCTGTAACAAAAAGAATGATAAAATATTTCATAGCGTTTTTCTCAAATTTAAACAATTGCAATTGTCGTATTGCACCAGGCACGTTCACGTTCATCATTGGTTGCAATGATTACAGTTTTTTGGCTTTCTTTAAAAAAAGAAATGAAAGTTTCAACCGCATCAATTCCCGCTGCGTCAAGATTTGTCGTGGGCTCATCAAGAAACAGGATTGCCGGCGCATGCAGTAGGGCAAGAATGTATTTTACACGCTGCTTCATGCCGGATGAAAACATGCGGATCTCATGGTCACGCCTTTTAAAAAGACCGAACTGCTCCAGAAGCGCTTCTGCATCGGCTTTTTTAAAGGGAATGCCGCGCATTCTGGATGTAATAGCGCAATGCTCCAGCGGCGTAAATTCTTCGTACAGCGCGAGGTATGGAGATACAAACCCAATATAGAGGTGGAATTGTTCCACCGGGATAATTTTATTATCAATTTTTAGTTCAAGTGAACCACTGGAAGGGAGAAGAGTACCACTGAGGATTTTTAAAAGTGTAGACTTGCCGGATCCGTTCGAGCCTGTAATGCCAAAAATATCGCCGTTTGCAATATGGATATTTAGATTTTTAAAAACAGGGCGCAGTCCTTGAAACGTTTTTGAAATACCTGTTGCCGATAACCGGATCTGCTGCATACCTTTTTAACGCTGGATGACGATTTTGCCAAGAATGCGGCTGTCTGTGGTTTCTACAGCAAAAATATAGATGCCACTCGTGATGGCATCTGGCACATTGCTCCAGCGAACGGCAAATTGATTTTCGAGTACTTCCACAGGCAATTGCTCAGAGTACAGTGGCTGCATATTGGCTGCAAACAGCGTGAGCCGTGCGCGTCCGCTTATTACAGATTCTGCCGGAGCCGGAAAAAAAGCTTCAAGATCTGTTCGGGGTTTAAAGGGATTCGGATAGGCAGTAGCTATAGGTGTAATGCCGCCGGAAATAAACGCTGTATCGCATATTTCATTGCCATGATCAATTTTTAAAAAGTATGGTGTTCCAGTGATATTTTTAAAACCGCCTCCCGGCGATTTTGTGATGGCAATTGCGTAATTCTGCTTTTGATCTGATCGTGAGATCAGCGAACGCGTATCAATATTTGCCAGGGCAATGTCAACAATACCCGAGGTTCCGGGCGAGGTTTCGGGTAGTCGAATGCGCAGGAAACGAAGTTCGTACGGACGCAGTATACCGCTTAATGTAGTTGATGGAATTGTATAAACACTATCATAGAAAAAACGCGCTTCGGGAAAACTCGCAGCGTTTCTAAAAAACTTATCCTCCTGCACGCGGCTCCCAGTAAAATACATCCAGGGCAAGAATCCGCACCAGCTCTCAGCAAGCGAACTCCCGCGTTCTATAAAAGCGCTGTCGAGCAAGCTGTGGGCAGATGTATTGTCCCTACCGCTTCCCAATAATTCCCAGGTTCGCTTTAAAAGGCTGTCTCCATAGAATTTGTAAATATACTGTCCGAAAATCGCATATCGATAGCCTGTAGCAGGATCAGTATTACTAAAAGTAAATTCTGCAAGATTCCTAAAAAGGGAAGGCAGGAACTCTTCGTAAACGGCATATTGCGGATATACACGGTACTCCATCCAGGTACTTGTAAATTCACCAATCACTGCACCTGAGGTCTCAGGAGAAGATCGATATCCAAATTGCACAAGATGATGAAATTCATGCGCGGCGGAAATTTTTAAAGCTACATAGGAAGTATCGGCGAAGGCACGTGTTTTCCTGCCATTACGCATGACTGAATCGCGCTCACTATAATCATTATCTAAAATGATATATCCTGTAGAGCGTACAGGGTTACTTCCCCGTATTTCCTCGTCAGGATATGCGAGCCCATAAATATATTGCCCATTTAAATTATCTATAAGATATATATCGTACGCTGCACCAGATACTGTATCTTGCGGTGGGGGGCGATAGCCAATCTCTTCAATTTCCACACGCCATACATAATCAAAGATTGCTGCTGCCGAATCTACATAATCCGGGATGCTATTGCTATTTTCATCTTTTACAGAAACTGCATTTGGCCCGGTAATATCATAATGGATGAGGAATCTCCCGGAGGGAGAAAAATGCCGCTGCTGGAGGTCCGGGCGCGTAAGTATTCCTTGCGCGCGAAGGCTTTTGAGTTTTCCCGGTGTAAGATGTGCATTACCACAGTGAATACGCGGTTCGTGCTCGTCAGCTAAAGCGGTTGCTACTGTTAGGAACGAAGCGAAGAAAAAGAAAAGTAGGAAAGGCATGGAGCTTTAAAAAGATAATTTAGAATTCCCAAATTGGACGAAATTAATAAATTAACCTTTTTAAAAGAATTTTAAAAAGCAGGATTAACGGAACATTTCTTTGATCATT
>DASPKH010000318.1:0-3502 GCA_035628175.1 Patescibacteria group bacterium | reverse complement strand
TTAAAAGATACAGATGAAATAGTTTGGTTGAACTTTCCATAATTGGAAATCTCGATTGTAATACATTTATTTTCTTTAAATTTTGTTGTTTCAGAATATTGTGGTAGCTGTGTCCCATCGGAAAGAATTGATCTTACAGTAAAACCTGGTATATCGAACTGAGCCTCCCGGCTGCCATTTGATGAGTCGATGGCTTTTAAAGAAATGCGCCCATCTGCATAAGGATCGATAAGAGCTGCCGTAAATGGGATACTTCTAGCAGGAGGAACAAGCGGATTAATCATAACTGTAGCATTATCAACGCCGGAAGTGATAACCTCGATATTCTGAATACCACGGTCAAAAGATAATGTGTCAGCTACTTTCCCGGTGAAAATACCACAAACGGCGTTTCCGAGGATCAGAGGTGGAATGATATCCGGAGGATCAAAGGTATAAATTGTATCGTAGCCCATTCCCCCTATGTAACCATAGGAATTTGCTTCACCATATCCATAAACATATACGCCCATTTTTGCGTTAGACTCGACTGTATGTACTCCCGTAGACACCTTTAGGCTATCTGTATAGGAATAGCTTGTAATACTTAATTTTTTAAAAAGGGAAGGTGAAAGCAGATTGCCATCAAGCCAGACAGTTGCAACAGAGTCCGTCGGCACAATTATAGTAAGGTATTGCTCATTGTCATAAACAGGTGTTGGCGTTTGAAAATCACGTTGCCATGCTTTTACATTAAAACAATGAAATCTTTTGAGATATTGTTCAGTAGGAGAATTAATTATCATAAAGGGATCACCCGTTCTACCGTCGCCAGTTACTTCATTGGATGATTTTTTAAATTGGGCAACAAGGATAGGGCCGGTAGCCGTGATCCATTCGGATTTTTCAAGGCGGGTATCATAAAACTGCCCGGAATTAAGCGTCCTGTTAAATACGCCATCGATGTAGATCTTTGTATCATTATTAGCGGCTAAAATCCTATATACATCAAAATCATTCTGGTTTGCGCCAAATGCTAGGGGATAGGGAGTGACGAAGGCACTTCCACCCCAAGTGGGGATAGGTGGTAGCTGTTCGACAAGGTGATCCCTTGAAGCAAGTGTCGAAGGATTGGGTATCTTAGCTCTTTGATGTCCTGCAAAAACTGCTATCGGTTCATTTGACTCTATTTTAGAGCCGGTAAGATCCCCCTGGCCAATCCTGGTTTGTACTAAATATGCTTCTCCTGCATTTAGGATTATATTTTGTTCTGCATTTGAATTTGATCTGGACGTAGGAGCTTTCGGTGTGATTTTTACCGATGTGTTATTTCTTGTGGCTACAATAGCAAATTGTGAGGGTGTATCTCCATCTGTGGGGTAGGACATTATCATATATTGTTCGCCTAGTACATCTTCAGGAAGTGCAATAAAGGCATCACTTGTCGTTAAGGCCTGATTCAGGCCATACACGGTTACATCTGTACTTGATGTGATTTTAAAAACTTGTCGGGCAGTTATTTCATTTTGATTTGACCCTGTCGGTGACATTGAGTTTGGGGAATTAAAGCCATAAAGTTCAAAATCCCGATATACTTTAGAAAAAATAAAGAACTCATCTTTTCCTATAGAAAATTGTGTTTGATAGGGCACACCCATCCTGTCGTAATACTGTATTGTACCACTTGCCGGCTGCTCTGCGGTTATAAAAATATATAAAGAATCTTCAAGTGCCCCTGGATTATTATGAAAGTTAGGAAGGAAAGTAAGCCAAAATACTTTGCCCTTGCTGTCCCTGATATCCTGAGCAAACGCATCCTGGGTGGAAAATAAAAACATTGTGCATGTACTGAGTAGGCCAAATATGAGTGAGGATAATCGGTTTTTTAAAAAGGAATTTTTCATTGTATTATCCCCATATTTTTTTTATATAACTAGTACATGAATATATTTAAGCGCACATCTATTCTAACAATCTGGGTTCTCTATATTACTCTTTTCCAAGGTAGAGAACATTGCATCAAAATACAAATTTTTTTTGACTGGCAGCTTTAAAAAAATGAATTTTTCTTAAGTTTTAAAAAGAGGTGAAATGAAGAAAGCAGAGAATTGATTTTTTGGAGATTGATAAGCCTTTATTAGTAGCAACGTGCTGCTCGGTAGTATGGCGCAGTTACAGATTTTAGTGATAATTGCGAAAGGCAGATGAATGATAATGAACTGCTTATTGGTTACTAAAAATCTTAGCGATTGATTAAAAAATGCTTAATTGTTAAGATATTGTCACCATCAGTAATTACACAGCTGTATATACCTTCCGGGATAGTCTCTACGTGTGCCAAAAAGGTATGCGATCCAGAGGGAAGTACTGAATTTTCTAGTACCTGTGTTAATTTCTGCCCAGCAATATCAGTAATTACTATTGAGATATTAGCACTTTGCTTAAGGGTAAGAGTGAGGTGTGCCACTTCCTTTACAGGAAGTGGACTTATTTCTATAGTACAGGAAGCTTTTTGAGATGAATGTGCTGTCTTTAATGCAGCTAATCTTTGCTCAGGCAAGATGGCGAACGAATAGTATCCTCCAGGAGCGGTCAAAGGTTTATTCCTGATTTTTCCGGTCGACGTCTTAGCTTGAAAATAATAATCTATTGTATCACCTACATTTAGATTGTTTCCTTCGATATTCCCAAAAAACAGATTATTGCCGGCTGAAGTTAATTGTTTGCCTGTCCATATCGCTGAAGCACGCTTTTTCCAAAAAATTAAAGCATTTGAAATACCGGAAGTATTTGAAATGTCAACAGTGAAACTATATAAAGATTTTACTGACTCTTCCCATTCAGGAAAATCGCGTACATGAAATGTAACAGGATCAGAAACGGGTACCTGCATTGTAATACAATGTAGACCTCCCTGCATGAAGCTTAATATACGAGCATCAATTGGTTTTATAGTATACCCTTTCAGGTTCTTACGGAAAAATTGTACGATGGAGGTGTCAAATGTTGTATAGCCCGAGGTTTTATTAGAAAAAACCGGGAGCAAATATGATTTATTTATGAATACACCATTCAAGTAACTTCTCGGATCATCGTTCAGATCTTTACATGTGATATTTTCAAAAGTGCCGCTTTCTGGCTTGGGCATTGGCGTACGGATAATTTTATAAGGCCGACCCGAAATACTGCGTAGTTTAGAAAGCGTAGAAATATTTTTTTCATATATATTTTTTTCTGAAGCTGAAATACCTTGAGGGAAATCTACAATTGCAATAGTTTCCTCATCAAGCATTTTAAAAAAAAGATCGATGTGTCCTGTTCCACCATCACATTCCGGAGATTGAAGTTCAATTGCCCGCTTGAGGGAAAAAATGGAGCTAATTGTATTGAGAGTAGTTTCTCTTTTCCACTTATTCTCCCTGTGATTGACTTCATTTGCTTTTGATGTGAAAAATCCTGTTCCATTGCCGTCGGTATCAAGATTTCCACCTTCAAAAAATAATGGGGTAGATTTAATAGGAAT
>DASPKH010000317.1:0-5190 GCA_035628175.1 Patescibacteria group bacterium | reverse complement strand
CACCCTGGATCATGAAGCGCGGTATCACACGGTGAAATGCCGTGCCATCGTATGCGCCGGTAGCAACTAGTTCATCAAAATTTGCCACATGCTTTGGTGCTACATCTGGGAATAGCTCGAGCGTAATATCGCCAAGATTCTCGTTGCCCTGTGTTACAGAAATAGTGTATTGAGGTTTTTCGCCTGCCATAAAAGTTCTCGTTGGTTTCGTTGAAAATATGTTTTTTAAAAAGCCCATTCTTTTAAAATGTTTTTAAAAGTTTACTTGTTTTTTGTAATTGTCATAGAGATTTTATCAATCGGATTATCCTTCGTATCACGTGGAGAATTCACTATGATATCAGCCACTTCCATACCACTTACTACCTGCCCGTACACTGTATATTTTTCATTGAGGCTGGCAGCTTCGTCTACGCAGATAAAAAACTGTGATGAAGCGCTATTTGGGTCATTTGAACGGGCTGCTGAAATTATACCGCGTGTGTGAGGGATTTTGTTGAATTCAGCAGGAACACGTGTTTGCCCTGGCATACCAAATCCCCAACGCTCACGTGGTTCGGTTTTTGAAGCCGGATCGCCGCCCTGAATCACGAATCCTGGGATCACGCGGTGAAATGCGGTTCCATCATAGAAACCGATACTTACAAGCGAATCAAAATTGCGAACATGCTTTGGGGCTACGTCTGGGAACATCTCTACAACAATATTGCCCAGCGAAACTCCCTTTTGCGTTACAGAGATCGTATAGCGCGGTCGATTTGTACCTGGCGTGTCCGTATTTTTCGTTGTTCCGGTATTCGTATTCGTCTGCGTTTGCGTCGGCGTAGTGGCACAGCCATACGCCATCACGGCAAGTATAGCTGCAAAGAAAAGATTCTTCATGAAATTCCTCGTATGATTAATAAATGAGTGTCATTTTTTAAACGACCAAATTACGAAAGGTTTTTAAAATTCTTTCAAAAACCACCTAAAACTTCCGCAAAATTCCAATCACTTCGCCCAGAATTGCAAGCGACAGATCGCCTTCCTCGAACCTCATCTTTGGGTAACCTTTTGCTGCAGCGTGCAATTCCATTCCGGTTGATGTTTTTAAAAGTTTGCGAAAATATGTCTGATCGTGGACGAGCGCGACGACGATTTTTCCGTTTTCCGGTTCGGTGTTTTGGAGAATAATTGTGGTGTCGCCTTTTAAAAGACCGTCATCGCGCATCGAGTCGTCGGGGATAATTGCCGCAAAGACCTGCCCGCTGAAATTGTAAAACCGTGTGTCAATTGCAATCTGGCCTTCCGGTGAAAGGAAAACGCTCAGGGGATTTTCGGCTGTGCCGCTTCCGATAATTGTGACATTTTTTAAAAATGACGGGGCGGAATTTTGTGCTGATGAGGCGGTCATTTTTTGCATGGGTTCCGTCAACTGAATCCCGCGAGACGAACCTTTGGCAATGCGTTTTAAAAACCCTTTTTTCTCTAATGCTTTTAAAATTTCGCTGACGCCATTAGTGGAAGCAAATCCAAATTCTGTGCAAATTTCCTGGATAGTGGGTGGCATTCCTTCGGACTGAACTCGTTTTTTTAAAAAGTAGAGTACGTCGCCCTGGCGTTTCGTGAGGCCTGTTTTTGGTGTATTTGCCATTTTTTTCTTTCAAAAATTTCTTTTTTAAAAATCGTCATTCTGAACCGCAGCGAAGAATCTCTCTTAATTACTGTGCGACGTTGCTAAACTACCTGAATGCAGGAAGAGAGATTCTTTGCTTCACTGTGTTTCACTCAGAATGACGACGCATATAAAATTCGCCGCAAATCAAGCTCCCATGCGGCCTCGCTCACATTTCTCAAATATACTGAAAATATTTTCAGTATTATAATTTTTTAAAAGATTTTAGATAAAAAGTGATTGTCAACAAGAAATAATTACAATAGAGTTTTTAAAAACGGTGAAATTTAGCAAAAAACGCCGATTTTTCATTTTTTAAAAGAATTTACTTGACAAAAGCAGCAAAATATTGCCCGAAATCGCGCTTTTCCCGTGTTTTGTAACAAGAAAGTGGGTGAAAGTGGGGCAAGCATAGAGGATTTTTGAAAAGGTGGGTAAAAGTGGGAGAAGTTTTAAAAATCAGATTGATTGCCCGGAGCTTTAAAAACTTTTTGAAAGTGATTGTAGCGGAAAATTAACAATGTCGTTTTTTAAAGGCCAGGAAACATATTCTATCGACAATAAAGGTCGTGTGAATGTCCCTGCAAAAATGCGTAAAAGCATTTCGCCTGATGCGAACGACACATTCATCGTGACGCGCGGAACGGATAAATGTATCGTGGCCTACCCGATGAATGAGTGGAAACATTACGAAGCAAAATTTGCTGCGCTGAATCAGTATGATGAGAAAGACAGATTCTTTCTAAGGATGATTCTGGCGTGGAGTGACGAGGTGGAAATTGACGGTCAGCAGCGCGTGACGCTCCCGAAAAAACATCTCGAATATGCAGGGATTGATGGAAAAGTTACGATTGTGGGGATGATAGACCATATCGAATTCTGGAATCCTGAAGAGTTTGACAAATATCTTGGCGGGCACACTGAATCCTATGAGCAAGTTGCCGCGCAGGTCATGGGGAAATAAGGCATGGCTAAAAGAAAAAATTCTACGCGGAGGCGGCTCGACAGAGAACGCGCTGCGCAGTCCGAGCGCAAAGACTATGAATACCATCTTCCGGTCATGCTCGATGAATGTTGCGATTGGCTCATAACTGACCGCAACGGGTTGTATGCCGATGGGACGCTGGGGGGCGGAGGGCATACTGCTGAAATCCTGAAGAGGTTAGATGTCGGGGGGCGTCTGATTTCCTTCGATGCAGACCCTGTAGCGATACAGCACTGCACGGCACGGTTCAGCGATGAACTATCTAAAGAGGGCGGAAGCAGGTTAGTCCTGCGCAACGCCAATTTTTTCGAGGCATGCAGCACAGAGGAAATTCACCTGCGCAAGGTGAACGGTCTTTTGCTTGACTTGGGCGTGTCTTCACGGCAGCTCGATACAGAGCACCGCGGATTCAGCTACCGTTCCAATACGCGTCTTGATATGCGTTTTGGTACGGAAGGACGGTCGGCAGAGGAAATTATCAACGCAGCGGAAGAGGACGAAATCGAAAGGATACTTCGCAATTACGGCGAAGAACCTTTCGCACGAGCGATAGCACGGCGAATCACTGAGAGACGCCGTGCTGTACCTCTTCAAACCACGCAAGACCTGCGGTTTATCGTGGAGGAAACGACGCCGCAAAGCACACACGCCAAAACGCTCGCACGCGTTTTCCAGGCCATCCGCATCGCAGTAAACCGCGAGCTGGAAATCCTCGACGGTACACTTCGCGGAATAATCCCGCTGCTTGCACCACACGGGCGCATCGTCGTCATGTCATACCACTCACTCGAAGATCGTATTGTCAAAACTGTTTTTAAAGAAGAATCCGAAAGAGATTTTAAAAATGGGGATAATCTTCCACGTTTAAAAACCCTCACACCAAAACCAATTCTACCAAGCGAAAAAGAAATCCAGGAAAACCCACGCGCCCGCAGCGCGAAACTCCGCGTTGCTGAAAGGACATCGCTGGATGATGTTCCCATTTTTAAAAAGAAGGCGAAGTTTCAGGAGTGATTTTTTTAAAGGCGTTTAAAATTGTCATTCTGAGCGGAAATGAATAATCTACGTCAGCAGTTGCTAGCGCGCTGTTCTGAGTAGATTCTTCGTTCCCGCTCAGAATGACAGCGTTATAAAAATGTGGGGAATTAAAAAGAATATTCTTCACCCTGAGCGTAGTCGAAGGGCGAAACAGATGCTTTTAAAAATGCAGGTAGAATTCGCGCTTCGACAGGCTCAGCATGAATTTTTGGGGCGAGTTTCAAAAGATAGTTTTAGAACTTTAGAATTAAGAACAACTTCCTCACCCTGAGCATAGTCGAAGGGGCCAAACGGATTTTCTGACGCGATGATAAGTACTCGTGATTGCCACGCTACGCTGGCAATGACAACTTTTCAAAAATCCTTGTTTAGACAATTAAATACTTTTTAAAATTGAAATTTGAAAATGTAGTTTTGCGTTACAGATTGCTTCAACTACATTTATAAAAAATCAGTTTTTAAAAAGCTCTGCACGATAATGACAAATTCTGCACAATTTACTTTCCAAGAACTTCAGCAGATTTTTCCCGATGCTGAATTCAAAAATTTTAAAGGTGGCGAAACCATTACGGGAATTTCCACCGACACGCGAACTCTGGAACAAGGGAATCTTTTTATCTCCTTAAAAGGTGAAAATTTTGATGGTCATTCGAAGATTAATGATGCAATTTCGCGGGGAGCGGTTGCGGTTTTGGTGCAAGCGGATATTTTTAAAGAGTTTTCGGCAGAGTTATCCACAAATTCACCTGCTTATCCACACATAATTGTGGAAAACTCTTTAAAAGCATTGGGAAGTCTTGGGAATTTCCATCGTAAACGCTTTAATTTTCCTGTGGTTGCGATTGCTGGAGCTGCCGGGAAAACCTCGACAAAAGACATTACAGCGCATGTTCTTTCGCAGAAATTCAACGTTTTCAAAACGCAGGCAAATTATAACAACCAGATCGGCGTTCCGCTAACAATACTCCAGCTTACAAGCGAGCATTCAGCAGCTGTCATAGAAATTGGCACAAATGAGCCGGGCGAAATTGGAATCCTCTCGAATATCCTCGAACCAACACATGGCCTCATTACAAATATCGGTAAGGAACATCTTGAAAAGCTCATTGACCTTGATGGCGTGGAGCGCGAGGAAACGGCGCTTTTCCAAAACCTGAATACGCGCGGCTGTGGCAGCTTTGTAAACTTTGACGACCCGCGTTTAAAAAAATATGCAGCACTTTCTTTAAAAAGTATTACGTTTGGTATTGACCGTAACGCCGATGTACATGCGGAAATCACTCTTAATGAATTCACGCAGCCGGAAATGGCGGTTACGTATAAAGGCCGTACAATTCACGCGCAGCTGCAAACTCTCGGCTACTTTTCGGGTCTGAATGCTCTTTGCGCTGCGGCGATTGCTTTTGAGCTTGGACTGGCGGATGCGGAAATTATCAAAGGTCTGGAATCATATGCGCCAGACGCGCACAGCGTTTACGGGAGAATGCGACTTGAAAAAGTGGAGGAACTCGTC
>DASPKH010000316.1:0-4502 GCA_035628175.1 Patescibacteria group bacterium | reverse complement strand
ATCCGCATCTCGGTTTTCCGCTTATTATCTAGCCGGGCCTCTAGATCAGCAAATTCCTCCGTTACATCCTGCCCACTGAGGGTTTCGTTTTCCACATTTTTGGCAGTTGTACGAATACCTTTTAAAAGTACATCGAATTTTACCTGCGGCACGCGGATCGTCAGGCTACCGCGCATCACATTTTCTTCCACTTTCTGGCCATAGGAATTCACAATGTAGCCACCAGCATTCTGTACAAGTTTTAAAACCTCTTCATTCCACGAAGCGTACTTCCTGATCTCTGCTCTTATGCTTGCCGTTTTGATGATCTTCCGCTCAGATGTTTGAGATGTCCCCTCGTTTCCTGTAGCCGGGGATGATGTAACCGGTGGCACATTGCCATCATGCCCCTCACGGACCTGCACCTTATTTTCCATACCTATATCATATTCAGCTGGAGCTGATTGCATAACGGAAGGAGCCACTCTACGTGCGGCATCGCCTTCATTAGAATTACAGGCGCTCATACCCATAATGCCAATCATTAGCACGGAAAAAAAACTTTTGATATTCATATACTTTTCTCTACATAAACTTTCTTTAAAATTTGAACTTCACAATTTAAAAAAACCTTTATATACAAATTCACCGTAAAATAGTATTTTTAACGTGATTCTTACTTTTGAAAATTGTTAAAAATTCCATGCAGCCAACTGAACTTTTCCAATATTTTTTAAAAATACGCAATAAAACCGAGGAAATCTGTGCGCCACTCGCCATCGAGGATTATGTCGTGCAGCCTGTTATTGACGTCAGCCCCCCGAAGTGGCATCTGGCGCATACAACATGGTTTTTTGAAACATTCGTTTTAAAAGCTTTTAAAAAAGATTACCGCGAATTTCACCGGACCTATAACTTCCTTTTTAATTCGTACTATGAATCCATCGGCGAGCGCACCGATCGCGCCCAGCGTGGCTATATGACACGTCCCACAGTGCAGGAAATCCTCACCTACCGCGCTTATGTAAATGAAAATATTAATGAACTGCTTTTAAAAAACGGTGCAGAGGGTTTTAAAAAGATCAGTGAGTTAATAATTCTCGGGCTGAATCACGAGCAGCAACACCAGGAATTGCTCGTAACAGATTTGAAGTATATTCTGCTTGCAAGCAATCCGCTCTACCCAGTTTATCGCGAAGACCTTTTTAAAAAGCAGCCTTTTAAAAGCGAATCCTCTAAAAGCACATTTATTGAAATTCCAGGTGGGATGACGGAAATCGGTTATAAAGGTGATGGGTTTTTCTGGGATAATGAGCAGCCTGTTTTTACAACATTTATCAGTGATTTTTCCATTCAAAACAGACCGGTCACAAACCGCGAATATATAGAATTTATGGATGCAGGCGGTTACGAGAATTTTCGCTACTGGCTCTCCGAAGCGTGGATGATGGTGGAAACCGAACAATGGAAATCGCCTATGTATTGGGAGAAAATTGATGGTGAATGGCATGAAATCACGCTTGGCGGCGTTCGGAAAGTTGAGCCCGATGCGCCCGTGTGCCACGTCAATTATTTTGAAGCGGACGCGTATGCATCCTGGGCGAAAAAGCGTTTGCCAACAGAATTTGAGTGGGAATATGCCTGCAATGTTTTAAAAGCAGAGGTCAGAGACGGCAACTTTCTCGACAATGACAATTACCACCCACTTCCAGCAGATACTTTTAAAAACGGCGCATCCCAACTACTTGGAGATATCTGGGAATGGACTGGAAGTGCTTACCTCGCCTATCCTGGTTTTCGCCCCCAGGAAGGCGCTTTAGGAGAATATAACGGCAAATTCATGATCAACCAGATGGTGCTCCGTGGCGGCTCGTGCGCTACACCCCGCGATCATATTCGCTCTACCTACCGTAACTTTTTTCCACCTGACAAGCGATGGCAGTTTTCGGGAATCCGATTAGCAGAATAATTGAAAAAAAAATTGAACAAGAATGAGACAAGAATACGAAGTATTACAGCAGAGTGATATTGAAAATATTACCAATGAGGCGCAGGAATTCGCGCAGGATGTGCTCCTCGGGCTTTCGCAGCCGTGCAAGGAACTGTCGTCGAAATATCTTTATGACACCGAAGGCAGCCGGCTTTTTGAAAAAATAATGGAGCTGAAGGAATATTATCCTACGAATTGCGAGCTCGAGATTCTAAAAGAACAAACGGCGGATTTTGCAGCACTTTTTAAAACGGAGGAATTCCAACTGGTAGAACTAGGTGCCGGTGATGGACGCAAAACAAAGGTGCTGTTGGAGCATTTTTTAAAAGAAAAGCTAAAATTCAGATACGTGCCGGTGGACATTTCCGAAGGCGCAATGAAAACTCTTACGCAGCGGCTCCAGCGTTCGCTTCCACGGCTAAGGCTAAAAGGCATCGTAGCTGAATATTTTGATGCATTAAAATGGATTGAGGCCAGCAGTAACGAGCGAAATGTGATCCTCTTTATGGGTGGTAATATCGGGAATTTTACACGAGAGCAGGCGCGGAATTTTCTGCGCAGCCTGTGGAATGTGCTCAATAATGGAGACCTGGTCATAATTGGTATGGACCTAAAAAAAGATCCTGACGTAATGCTCAGTGCTTACAGTGATTCAGAGGGCGTAACAGCTCAGTTTAACCTCAATCTTTTAAAAAGAATAAACCGAGAACTTGGCGGTGATTTTGACCTTGGGAAATTCCAGCATTATGCCAATTACAACGCGTTTCTCGGCACAATGGAAAGCTATATTGTAAGCCGTGAAGTGCAGGATGTACGCATTGAGGCTTTGAAAAAATCGTTTCATTTTGATGCATGGGAAGCGATTCACACAGAATATTCTTTTAAATATTCGGATTCGGATATTCAGAAAATGGCGGCGGAAACAGGATTTTCCATCGTAAATAACCTGTACGATTCGCAGAAATATTTCGTAGATTCGGTGTGGCAGGTTGAAAAAAAATAGTTTTTTTACAAAGCTTTATAAAAAGGAAAATGGAACGTGATGCGCGGCGGAGTTCACTTTTGCTGCTTCTTTTGTGTGCGCTTTTGTGGAGTTTGGGCGGCGTTCTGATCAAATCTGTGGATTGGCATCCGCTGGCAATAGCCGGAGGCCGTAGTACTATCGCTGCACTTGTGATCTTTGCCTATTTGAGGAAACCGAATTTCACGTGGTCGCGCATTCAGTTGCTTGGCGCACTGGCATATGCAGCGACGGTGTGTTTGTTTGTGCTGGCTACAAAGCTTACGACAGCGGCCAATGCTATAATGCTTCAGTTTACCGCACCAGTATGGGTGGCTATTTTCGGCGCGTGGTTTTTAAAAGAGTGGACAACGCGCATCGACTGGATCGCAATTGTGCTTGCGCTCTCAGGCATGACACTGTTTTTTATTGATGAGCTTTCCGCAGATAATTTCACAGGCAATCTCGTAGCGATTTGTAGCGGCGTTGCCTTTGCCTGGATGACGCTGCTGCTACGAAAGCAGAAAGACGCTTCACCCCTTGAATCAATCCTGCTGGGCAATATTGCTACGGCAATTATTGGTATTCCGTTTATACTTACCTCAGATTTCACGGTAAGCAATTCGTTTGGCGTACTTATACTTGGTGTTATCCAGCTGGCACTTCCCTATATCATTTTTTCATATGCCATCAGGCACGTCACAGCTCTCGAAGCAATCCTTATTCCTGTGATAGAACCGATTTTAAATCCTGTATGGGTGATGATATTTATGCAGGAAAAACCCGGAAAGTTTGCAATTTTTGGTGGGGCTGTTGTCATAAGTTCAATCCTTTTTAAAAGTATTTTTTCTTTTAAAAAAATGCGCAGTCTTTAAAATGAAAAACCCAGATTTTTAAAATCCGGGTTTACAATCATCCTTTAAAGAATTTTAAATTGTTTGAAGTGAAGGATCTATATTCTGGATATTTTGTTGCGCTTCCCACTGCAGGAACGCCTGGATATCTTTTACAATCTGTTTGTAGACATACGCAATAATCGCAATATCATCAGCAAAGCCAATACCGAGAATAAAATCCGGTATCAGGTCAAGCGGGCTGACAAAGTACAGGATTGCAGCGATCACCATCACAAGAGACTTTACTGGTGCTTTCTTATAGTCGCCCTTAGCATAAGATTGCACCATACGTACAAGAGTTTTCAGATTATCTTTAGCTTGCTCCATCGCACTTTTATTTGTTGCTAATTTATAACCCGCTGATACGGCTAGGCTTGCGAGTTTCGCTTTTTTACCAAGAAGTTTTGTTGCTGCTTTTTCAAACATCTGAAGGCCGATTACTGCTTTGATTCCCATTGTATTTTGCTCCTTCTTAACAAGGTGAAAATTCAATAATGTGAAATACGCTTTATAGACATCGCTTAGTAAAAGATAGTTTAATACTGATAAAAAAAAGCCCAAGTTTTTAAACCTGGGCTTTTTTTCTTTTAGTCAGTTACTTCGGCACTTCATGCGCTTTCGTATAAGGACACGCTAC
>DASPKH010000315.1:0-6821 GCA_035628175.1 Patescibacteria group bacterium | reverse complement strand
TGACCGTGCCTTTTATGATCTGCAGGAACTCGGCGCAGATGTGTTCTTAAAAACTGCTGTTACGGCAATGGATGAGCACAGCGTAACTGCGGGAGACAAGGTTTTTAAAACAACGAATGTCATTTGGGCTGCGGGTAACTTAGCATCACCGCTTTTAAAAACTCTCGGAGTAGAACTCGATAGGGCAGGTCGCGCTATAGTCAGGCGCGATTGTAGCATTCCAAATCGCCCGAATGTTTTCGTCATTGGCGACGCAGCGGCTTTTAAAGATGAAAGCGGCAATATACTTCCGGGCGTGGCGCAGGTGGCCATGCAGCAGGCTGACTATGTTTCGGACGTGATATTAAATGGTATTCCGCCGCAAAGCAGGAAAACTTTCCGCTATAATGACCGCGGAAGCCTTGCGACAATTGGCCGTGCAAAAGCCGTCGGCGTGATAAAGGGCCGCAGCGTGCAGGGTTTCTGGGCATGGTTTATCTGGGCGGTGATTCATGTGTGGGCTCTCATTGGTTTCCGCAGCCGCCTGCGTGTTTTTGCCGAATGGCTGTGGTATTACATCACGTTCCAGCCAGGCGCGCGGCTGATTGTGTATAAGAATGTGAAGGGTAAAATTGATAAAATATTGGGGCGGAAAACGATGGGTTTTTAACTTGATTTTTCAAAAGAAAAACTTTAAATTTATTTAAGAGGTTTTTGTTGGATTATAAAAGAGATCTTATGGCAAAGCTACCCGTAGGTGTTTATATTATGGCTTGTGAAAATTTTGGCGAGCCCCGTTTACTCTATAGTAATATTCATAAAGAAGTAATAATGGAACTTGAGGGTCCTTGTAAATGTGGCGGTGGAGATTTTCCTTGTGCGGTGAAAGTTGTAATTACAGAATCATCTGAGCATCCTGATCCTCCATCAATAAATCCTGGTAATGATGTCATATGGGAGAATCATGATGCCATTTATTGGGCAAATCTTGTTAAATGGGGAAATCTGGTTTCTGGAGGACCGGACTATACACCTCCTCCTAACTGGCATAGTTTACCAACTTTAACAATAAATCAATCTTATTTTGGATAATAATCAAATATTAAAACAAAGAGGAGAAATTACTAGTTATAAACTAAATTAAATAAACTTTAAAGCCAGTATTTACTCATAAAAACTAGCTTTTAAAAAGAGCCGAGCCGGAAATGAAAAAGTTAATTGTACTTGTATGCATGTTTGTTGGGATATCCTGTACAGATGAGCAGCCGACTGAGCCGAACTATGGAAGTGTTTTTGAGAGGTTGCAGGGAAAATGGACAATTCTTGAATATTATAATGGCTGGGGTAAAACTGAAACATATCAGCCCAGTAACAAGCCTGCTTTCGTAGTTCATTCTGATACTACATTCAGTATGTATGGAAAAGATAGCGCGATAATTAGTCGCGAGACTTTTGATATTATTCGTGATGAATCAATTCGAGGCGATTCTGTATGGATGATGAGAATACCAAAGGGAGTTTCATTGCCTGATGGTGGAGAATATTGGATGTTTGAGTTCAAAGATGATAAATTAATACTTGCCGATGAAGCGTATGATAGTTTTACCTTTGTATATAAAAGAATACGCTAAAATTTTTAAAACACAACATCCAGCTGTACCAGCAACCGTTCATCTTTATTCCCCTCGGTTTCCGCATTGCCACTGCCAAGCGTTTGTACATTGTTTTTGAAAGTCGCTGCATATCGCGTTGAGAGTTTTAAAAACTCGAAGGGCTCAAACTGAAGGCCGATGTAGCTGCGGGAACCCTCGCCATAGAGCGGTGCACTTGCCAATGCACCCGGCGCTATTGATTCAAACTGCCATATTGCCGATTGATATGATTCTGTTGAAAAGTATGCAATCCTGCCAAAAATCTTTAAAGCTTTAAAAACCTGGTAGCTTCCATCGAGAAAACCTGCCACACCCCATTCTGATAGTTTTGCGCCTTCAAAATCGAGATGTGCGGCTTCGATGCGAGCGCGGAAATTTGCATTTTTAAAACGGTGCTGAGCTTCAAAACGGACGCTGGAGCGAGTGCCGGAAAAAAGCGTGTAAGAATTATCCGGGTTTTTAAAAGCGTCTGTTTTGTTTTCCGTTCTTGCGCGGAGAATGAGCGTTGTTCGCGTCGAGGTTTTTAAAGAATTTTCCGAGAAAATATCAAGCCCGCGCGTTGGGAGTGGAACGCCGAAACGTGGTGAAAATGAACGGTACACATCCATATAATTCGCGCTTTTAAAATCGTGCGTCGCTTTCCATAAAAATCCGGCATACACGCCAAATTCATTCGCAGGCGCGGAAAATTCACCAAAGCTGAAGCCGAAGGGCGAACGAAATTCCGCGCCAAAACTGCGCACGGCAAGCGCCGTTTCAAATTCCTTTTCGTGAAAATTCATACCGCTTTTAAAACCAAAATTGCCACGGGCATCACGCGAAAACTCTGCTGCTGCGGAGAAGTTATTTTTAAAATATAAGGCATGAAATGAGCCTAAAACTCCGGCACCACCTCTAAAAGCAGTGGTGCTCGTACCCAAAATTTCATGACCGTAATCAAGATAAAACGCTGTTGCGCCGACCTTAAAAGAGCTGAAGTGTAGTTCGGTTTTTCCACCGAATGTCGTTTCGTGAATATTATTTTTTTGTGTGATTTCCGTTTCCGTACGGTAATAGCCGTCGGTTTTTAAAGATGTCACAACGCCACTTACTTCATCAATCAACGCTGTGCGCGGAGTTTTCGAAGCCCATAGCATCGTCTGGATTTCGGCGGAATCACCTGTTTTAAAAAACCTGGTAGCGGCTAACCCGCGGAAAAATTTCACTTCGGTAGAGGAGCGGTATGGCAGAAGGGCACTGGAATATTTCACTGCCGGTGCAATTACATTCGAGCCTTTACGCATGCCGAATCCACGCCATAAAATTGAGCCCATCCCTGATTCAATTGAAAAATCCCCTGCAACGAAATGCGTTTCAAAAACATCAGCTTCGGCGTAGCCACTCACAAAATCAGCGAGCGAAATTTCGCCAGGTGATTTTGACGTAAGTATTCCTGCTGAATAATCTTCGGCACGATATTGCAGACGTTGGTACAATTGCAATTGTGAGCCGACGTAGCTCCCGGTTTTAAAGCCATGCTGCTCTGCGAAATTCTGCTGATTTCGTGCGCGATACAGCACACTTGGTACGGCCTTTACAACGACAGGGGTTTTTGATCGTACTACTTTTTGTTTTGGTGGATGAAATTCCAGAGACGTGCATTTTTCCAAAATAAATGACTGCTCTGGTGACAAATACAGTGTTTGTGAGATCGTAGGAAATGAAATTGCCGAATCATTTTTTACAAGCTGCAAAACCTGTCGCGCAATGGAGGCATTAAAGCCTGGCAGCAGCATCAGGTCGCGAGGTCGGGCGGTGCGAAGTAATATGGGGCGTTCGGAAAAATATTCGATTGCGTCGAGCTGTGGCGTTGGGTCGGCATTCTCATCTTGCGTTTGGCCGAGGATTTCCTCGAATCCTTCCGTTTCATCCAGCATGGCTTGTGCGCTTGTTTTTATAAACGCCGCGAGTACAAAGAATAGTAAGAAGAAAATTATTTTCATTTTTAAAGACTTCGCGCAAAGTTCGCAGAGTTTTCGCAGAGAAAATCATGAATTAATGATGCTTCTAAAAATAATACGCGATGCTGATTCGTTCGGAAAATCCGAGTAAATCATGGTAGTGCGCTGTTCCGGAGATTGTGAAATTGTAAATATTGGGAATTGCAAAGCTAAATTCTGCGGAACGCGGATTACTCAGCGCTGCGAGCGAAAAGTGAAAGTTTTTAAAACGTTTGTAGCTTGCAGCAAGTGAAATTCCTGATGATTTATTCAGTAAAATTTTCGCACCGGCGTCGAAAAAAAGATTGTCAAGTGCTTCAATGCCAATGCTGAAATTTGCTTGTTGCTGCACTGTCTGTTCACCACCGGCATAATACGCTCGGGTGAAATTTTGAAGTGATGCGCCTGCGGTCAATTTGTCTGAAAGCTGAAGAAGCGTGCCAGCGTGGAATTGCACAGCAAAATCTGCTCTTTCGTTTTTAAAAGAGATTCGCGACAATTGTACCGCTCCACCGAAGGTAAGAGCGTCAGTTGTTTTAAAGGAAGCGTGGAGCGTACCGGAGATTTCGCTGTAAAGTTCATTGCCAAGGCCAGAAATGTGCGTGGCAATTACAAGTTCATTAGTGAGTCTTCGTCCAAATAATAATTCGCTTGTGGCGAGCTCCGTTAAGCCAAATCGCGATGGTATATATCCAACGGCGAGAACGGATGAATCAAGGTTTGTAAAAAGCGCCGAATTTTGGATGTAGCTGAGTTCTGACAGCATAGACTGGCCGGAAGCAATCGGGATAAACTGCATGAGGATTTGTGCTTGTAAGAAATTACCACCTGCTATAAAAAGCAGCATGAGGAGAATTCTTTTAAAAACATAGCGCAGAATCATAAATTTTCGTAAATTTTAAAAAGTTGACAAAGCTCACATAATTTTAACAATAGGTTTTTCATGAAGTTCAGAAATATTTTTACTTCGGCGATTTTACTTGTGGCTGTTTTTGCTTCAGTGCAATCTACTCAGGCGCAAGAACTTCAGGCCAATGTAACGGTGAATATGGAGGCACTACCACTGGATCAGCGTGATGATATTATTACGATGAAGCAGGATCTTGAGAATTACCTGAATAATCAGCGCTATACCGATGCCGACTGGGAAGGCCCGAAAATTCCAGTGGATATTACGGTCTATATTCTTGGCCGTTCGGGTAACCGCTATAATGCGCGGCTTTTCGTTGTTTCAAAACGTACGCTTGATGGCGGGGGCAGTTCAGGGCTTTTAAAAATATTCGATGACAAGTGGAGTTTCCCGTACATGCGTAATGCGAACCTGACGTACCAACCGATGCGCTATGACGAATTTTCATCACTCGTGGATTTTTATATGCTGATCGCAATCGGTATGGACTTGGACACCTGGGGCGAACTGGAAGGGCGTCAGCTGTACACTCAGGCGCAGCAGATCGCGCAGCTTGGCGCTAGTAAGAGTATTACAGGTTTTAGCTCATATTACCAGCCTGGGGAATTTACCCGTTTCGCTCTTATCTCCGAATTAAATGACCTTCGTTTTGATGAGTTCCGTAAGCAGATGTATGCGTATCATGCTGAAGGGCTTGATTACTTAAAAAGTGACGAGGCTAAAGGCAAAGATGGAGTGATGAAAGCAATAAATGGAATGTCCACTTTTAAAAAGAACAAGACGAGCAGCCCTAGTGCACTTATTCAGGCTTTTTTTGAAGCAAAATACGGTGAGATAGCCACACTTTTTAAAAGCTATAAGAACAAAGAGCTTTTCGATCACCTCACTTTTCTCGATCCAACGCACTCAAGTAATTACCTTGATGCGCGTGATGCGAGATAGGTTTTAAAGAAAAGATAAATTTAAAGAAGATTTGTAGAGCCTGGTTTTGTTAAAACCGGGCTTTTTGTTTTAAAAGGCTTATTTTTCCGCTTCTCTTTTCTTTTTTTTAACAAAATGAATAGAATTTTACCCTTTATCATTCTTTTTGTGAAGACTATAGCCGTGGCGCAGAGACCTGACACAACCTTCACTACAAAAGAAGTAATCGTCGAGGCCGCACGCACAGTTCTCTCGCCAAATGAAATTCCTGCTGCCATCAGCACAGTTCCTCAGCGCGACATCCAGGGCATACAGGCTGGTATTTCAGCTGAAGAATCGCTTCGCCGCGTTCCAGGTGTTTTTGTCAATAATCGCTATAATTTTTCCCAGGGCGAGCGCATTTCGATTCGCGGGCTGGGCAGCCGTTCGCAGTTTGGCGTGAAAAATATCAAGATTTTGCTTGACGGCATTCCACTCACATTTGCTGATGGACAGGCACAGTTGAATAATCTCGATCTGTCGTCAGCCGGAAGCATAGAAATCTTGCACGGGGCGAACTCCACGCTGTACGGCAATGCAGCGGGCGGTGTGATTCTCATTAATTCCGAGCGCGAACGTATCGAGCCTTTAAGGCTCAGGCCGGAATTTACATCAGGCTATGGCGGTCTTTTAAAAGGAAATGTTCGCGTGAGCGGCGCTATTAATAATATTGATTATCTCGCCAGCGCTTCTGCAACAAATTTTGATGGTTTTCGCGAACATTCCGCGGCGAAATTTTACAATGTGAACGCAATGACTGGTTTTAAAATCAGCGACAGTTCGCGGATTTCCCTTATTTTCAATCTCTACAATGCGCCATTCCTCATGAATCCCGGAGGGCTTTTAAAAGCTGAAACCGAGGACGACCGCCGCACAGTGACGCGCGACCTTGTGAAAAAAAATGCTGCGGGAAAAACCACAACGCAGGGACAAACGGGCCTTCGCTATACCGCGAATTTCAGAAACAACCAGCGCGTTGACGCCAGCATATACGGCATTTTGCGCACGCTCGACAACCCGATTGTCGGGAGAATTATTAATCTCAACCGCACAGCCGGAGGTTTTCGCAGCGTGTATGAAAAAGGTTTTTTAAAAGAAAATTCCGATTTTAATTTTACAATTATTGGGGGACTGGACGCGGAAATCCAGAGTGACGAGCGACGTGAATTTCAAAATCTGGGCGTGACTACCGAGCAGGCGAATTCTTTAAAAAACAGGGAGCTGATTCGCGCTGCGCAAAAGGGGGCTCTGCTCACAAGCCAGAATGAAAATATCACAAGTGGCGGGATTTTTTCTCAGGTTTCGGTCAGCTTTTTAAAAGATTGTATCGTCAATGCGGGC
>DASPKH010000314.1:0-4009 GCA_035628175.1 Patescibacteria group bacterium | reverse complement strand
CCCGCCTGTAGGCCTGCGATAATGTGATTGCGCGTAATGACGCCCGATACATCGCCGTTGAGATTTAAAACCGGGAATTCATGCTGCGATGTTTTTAAAAGCGCCTCGATGCCCTCCTGCAAAAGGGAATGTTCGTACAGGCACACAAATTTCGTAATCATTGCATCACGGATCAGAATATTCTGTGTCACGCTCTTCATCTGCGCCATCGCCGCTTCCTGGCTTGCGCCCATGTACACAAAAACTGCGATGAGGATCAGCATCAGGTTTCCGCTGAGAATACCCCATAAGCCGAAAAGAAAAGCAATTCCCTGACCGATCGTAGAAGCAATCTGCGTGGCACGAGCATGGTTCATACGCATTGCAAGCAGCGCCCGCAGCACGCGGCCACCGTCCATCGGCAGCGCTGGCACCATGTTGAAGATCACCAGAATAATATTTATCGAGATAAGGTCAGCTACAGGATTAGCTCCCCGCGCAGAAAAATTCACGATATTTTTTAAATCACCCACTGCTCCCGTAAAAATCAATAGTATAAGCGCGATTACTACATTCACCATCGGCCCGGCAATTGCTACAACAAGTTCCTGCACAGGTTTGTCCGGCATACGCTCCAGTCGCGCCAATCCGCCGATTGGCAGTAACGTAATATCAGGAGTTTTAATACCATACCGCCGCGCGGCAAACGCGTGGCCAAATTCATGCAGCAAGACACAGGCAAATAGTGCAAGGATAAACAGCACCGCTTCCTGAGCAGCCGGCATCCCGCCATTACGATAATTCGCCCAGCCGATCCACGTCAACAGCAGCAGAAAAGTAATGTGGATTTTTACATCAATACCGCTTACGCGCGCGACTTTTACAGACCATTTCATACGTTTTAGAACTCTTATTTTTCTTTTAAAAATACATGAACGCTTTTTAAAAACAAAAAGTCCCACTTCTTTTAAAAAGCGGGACTTTTAGACCAAAAATTTAGACTTTAGGCTTTTAAAACGCATTATAAATCATACTTTACTCTAATTCAAATTCTTGCTTTACAGTGACGGAAGCTGTCTTCCGTTTCGATGTTGTATTGAAGGCGCCGCCCCAGGAATAATCTTCGCCGGAATTCTGTCCTGTGATCTGGAAAATTCCCTGCTCGGATTTTTTTAAATCGCCGATGTCGCTGTCGGCATTTTCAGCAATTTTCTCTGCGCGGTTGCGCCCATCCTTTGATGCGGCTGCCAGCATCCGGATTTTCAGTTCGGCAAGCTTCGTGTAATAGTATTGCGGCGGCTGGGAATTCAGCTCAATGCCCGTATTGATAAGTTCCGCTACCTTCCGCGACACATCTTCGATCTTGTCTACATTATTCGACTCAACTTTCACATTCTGGAACAGTGCGTAGCCATTAAAAACAGATGTCTGCGAACCGTTTACATTGGTGATATAATTATATTCCTTATTGATTGAAGGCGGATCAAAAACAATTTCTTTTTCAGAAACGCCATTTGACAAAAGATAATTGCGGATTGCCTCAGCATCACGCTTTAAAGCCGCATAGGCATCCTGCAGTGACATCGACTTTTGTGAAAAAGAGCCATTCCATACGATAAGATCACTTACAAAATTTTCCTCAGCAAGACCTGTTACAGAAACGGTTTGGTGCGTTCGATGAGTTTTTTTCCATGCATTGGAAAGTAAGGCGGCAGCGACAATAACGGAAATTGCGATAATTCCCGTTGCAATATAATTTTTCATTTTCAAAAACAGTTATAACGACAAAGCTGATTGTAAGGCAATAACGTTAATTTTTAAAAACGGTTACATGGACATAATTTATCCGTGCCAGATAAGAACTTCACAGTTTTCGGATAAACACAAAGTAAAACTCTTATAAATCTTACCGGATTATTTCAAAACCTTTTAATCCACTGCACAATTACCCGCTCAAAACCTGCCAGGATGCTCATCACGATTGCTGCAACTGAAAACATAATGACGACGGGGTTTTTAAAAAATCTATTGAGGTTTTGCACGATCTGCCCTGTTTTTGAAGGAGCAAATTCAAAGGAAAGCGTGCGCTGCATGATATCAAGCTTCATATTGGATATATCTGGTGCAGCCGCTGGGAAATGGAACACAACAAGAATTATTACACATGCAGCTGCAAGCAAAATGCCTATTCTCCAATAATGCGGTATTTGCATTTTAACTACTTGCTCTTCGGACGTTAAAACTTCCGCCATCACGCGTGACGTAAACTGCGCCGCCGTACGTTCCAATTCGCTTTCAACCGCTGTTTCACGTAGCTTTTTAAAAACGGCAAGGCTGCTCCGGCAACGTGCACAATTGTCTACGTGCCCTGCCGCTGAAGAATTTTCGCCGTCAAGATATTCGAGCAATTCTATATCACTCAGATGTTTCATTTTTAAAATTCCTCACAATTTCTGCGGAACAATTGGCCGTTCAGTGAAATGCCTCTCAACATTCTTTTTTAAAAGCAGGCGCGCACGGTGGAGCTGTGTTTTGACCGTTCCGAGCGGCATTCCCGTTACCGTACAGATATCATCGTAGCTCATCTCCTGCACGTAAAAAAGCGTGAAAATCGCGCCATAATTTGGGGGAAGACGTTTGATCTCTACGTCCATTATCTGCTGTATTTCCGCAGATTCAAGCGCCTCCAGCGGACTAATTTCACCCGATGAAAATTCATTTTTACAATCTTCATCATCCAGCTTCACGAGGAGATGTTCGCCGCGTTTGCGGATCGCCGTCAGGCAGACATTATAGACAATACGGTATAGCCATGTCGAAAAGTTTGCCTCGTTTTTAAAAGTTTTAAGGCTTTTAAAAACCCGCACGAAAGCATCCTGTAGAGCTTCCTCGGCATCGGCGCGATTTTTCAGCATACGCATTGCAAGCGTGAACGCTCTGTCTTTGTACGCGTCCACCAGCTCGGCAAAAGCGCTATGGCTGCCCCGGAGGATGTGCTCTATGAGTTCGTGGTCACGCTGAGACATGAAAAAAGAAATTGTTTTTAAACTTTCCTTTTTAGACTACAAATTACGGCACGGGTTTCAGAAGTTTTAAAAAATATTATTTAAAGAAAATTTTTAAAGGTCTGAAACCCTGGTGAAAATTGAAAGTCAAAAGTATAAAATCGCAATGTAAATTTTTAAAAGGTAAATATCATGCAAACAGAGACAACTCAGATCCAGCCAACACCGGCGACTCAACAACAAGAAACTCAGGTTCAACCGCTTCCTGCTACTCCGCGGCAGTCCGAACAAATGCTAACACAAAGACAACAGGACGAGCTTATGTTAAAAAATAATCCTGGAGAGCTGCTGAGCGAGCTACAAAAATACAGGACATATACAGAATATAGAGGCCGTGATGTGGAAGTCGCGTTCCTTGAGCGCCTGACCGAAATGGTAATTCCGATGACACTTTTTCTAGTGACAGGTCTGGTTCTTGGCAAATTCCTTCAAAACCGTCATCGTGAGCGTATGTCAATTATTGAGCGCGGCCTTGATCCGATCGCGTATAAAGAATTATACGGCAAACCGAAGTTTTTAAAAGGTGACGATCTGGGCATGGGTGCTTTAAAATGGGGACTACTGGCTGTTTTTGTTGGTCTGGGGATTTTTGTTGGCGATTGGCTTCGGGTTTTATGGGGTTATCATCACGGCACAGAATTCTATTATCCTGCGGCAATGCTGATCTGCGGTGGAATCGGTTTAGTAATATACTACCAGATCGCCGCGCGTAAAGCTAAATCAGATAAAGAACAGTTCGAATTTAGGGGATAGACTTTAGAAAAATTACAAATGATCTTCATCCACATCCATACTTTCCAGATGCGTAAAAACATCAGTGTGAAGCGGCATTGCAGCTTCAATTTCCCGTTCGGCTTCGGTTGCTAAAGCATGTGCTTTTTCAATCGGCGTGCCATCGGGGAACTGCATGTGAAAATCCACGAAAATCTTTTGGCCGGATTCGCGCAGGCGCAGGCGGTGAAATG
>DASPKH010000313.1:0-4862 GCA_035628175.1 Patescibacteria group bacterium | reverse complement strand
AGGAGGAAGTCGTCATCAGTGGCCGCGGAAAAGAAGATGTGTTCGTGTAATTTTTTTAATAATGAAAGATTTACAACCTTTTAAAAACCATGGCTGATTTTTTTATAGAAGTGCCAAAACGGCTGAAACGCGTGGAAATATTTCACGCTGAGGACAGCCCTGCGTTCCAGTCGGCTGTTTTTAAAGATCTTTCGTTTGAAGAAGAAGCTCACGAAACGATAGAACTTTTACCGGAAGAAAATGCTATTGTTCATGATGAAGTAATTCCGCTTGAGCAGGCACAACAGGAAGTGCAAAAGGCTTATGAGCAGGGTTTTAATGATGGTCAGCAGGTAGCCACGGCCACCATGCAGGTGGAAATCCAGCGCTACCAGCAGTGGGTGGAAAGTTTTGATGCGATGGCTGTGGACATGAGGCGTCAATTTGGTGAAAGTTTTAAAAGTCTTGAAACGTCAGCCGTTGCGCTTGCTGTCGAGATCGCACAATTCGTCATTGGGCGTGAACTCCAGTGCACACCTGATCTGGTAATACAACAGGTGCAGAAAGCGCTAGCTCAAATGCATGGAATCGAGAGCGTACGGATCCGAATGAACCCGGCTGATGTAGAAGTAGCCCGTAATGCACGAGCTGCCATCCAGCAGCATAATCCTGATGTTCGGGATTTGTTGTTTGTGGAAGATGAAGCAGTACGCCGGGGTGGTTGCATTGTGGAGACCTCCATTGGTATGATAGACGCACAGATCCGTACGCAACTTGAAAAGATCCGGAGTGCCATGCAAGATGAGGCTCTGAAGGACTCTAGGAGTAGTACTACTTAAATTCTATATTAAAAATTTGTTTAGAACAGAAGAGCATTTTGAAAACGTAGAACATTAACGTAGAACATTATTTTTTTCAGGATAGATATTACAAATTCATGCTTGGCACCGATTCATTTCTCAGTAAATATTCCGGCGTTTTAAAAAATGCGCAGGTGCTTGAAAAAAAAGGGCGTATCAGCCAGGTTGTAGGGCTGGTAATCGAAAGCCAGGGTCCGCAAGCACCGGTGGGAGAGGTATGTGTGCTGCGCGACCGCACCGGAAAAGAAGTGTGCAAGTCAGAAATAGTTGGTTTTAAAGACAATCGTATCCTCTCTATGGTCTTGGGAGAAGCAAAAAATATCGCGCCCGGCATGGAGATTATTGCAACAGATAAAACACTCAGTATTGGCGTCGGCAATTCACTGCTCGGAAGGATCATTGACGGGCTAGGTCAGCCCATGGATGGGAAGGGGCCGGTGGAAGCAACGGAGGTACGCTCGATCTACGCTCAGCCGCCAAACCCGCTCCTGCGTAAGCGCATTAAAGAGTATATCACTACAGGTGTTCGCGCCATTGATGGAATGCTGACACTCGGAAAAGGCCAACGTGTCGGTATTTTCGCGGGGTCGGGTGTGGGAAAGTCCACGCTTCTCGGAATGGTTGCACGAAACACAACAGCCGATGTAAACGTTATTGCGCTTATTGGGGAGCGGGGCCGTGAAGTTCGAGATTTTATTGAAAAAGATCTTGGCGAGGAAGGTTTGCGCCGCTCGGTGTTAGTTGTTGCTACAAGCGATACGCCAGCACTCGTGCGTGTAAAAGCACCGCTCATCGCAACAACGATTGCTGAATTCTTCCGTGATCAGGGGCTGGATGTCATGCTCATGATGGATTCCGTAACGCGATTAGCGATGGCACAACGTGAGGTGGGACTTACGGTGGGTGAGCCGCCAACAACGAAAGGGTACACTCCGTCTGTTTTCGCGCTGATGCCGAAAGTGATGGAGCGTGCTGGCACATCGGAAAATGGTTCAATCACGGCACTGTACACCGTTCTTGTGGAAGGTGACGATATGAACGAACCAATAGCCGACACTGTGCGTGGTATTCTTGACGGGCATATAGTGCTCTCGCGCAAACTTGCCGCTCAGGCGCATTATCCGGCAATAGACGTGCTCGAAAGCGTGAGCCGCGTGATGGGTGACGTTGTTACAAAGCAGCACCGCGGGGCATCCTACAGCGTTCGGGAAATGATGGCGACATACCGCGAGGCGGAAGACCTTATTAGCGTAGGGGCATACCAGTCAGGCTCTAACCCGAAAATTGATAAGGCAATTGCGCTGAATGAACGCATAAGGCAATTCCTGCAACAGCAAATTGAAGACGCAGGTACATTTTCAAAAACAATTGCCGAGCTGACAAGTTTAGGCAGTTAAATCTTTAAGAGAAATTAAAAAACGGTTATATTTGGGAGCCACATACCAAAACTCTAAAGAAATTGATTGGTTTTAAAAAATCATTGTACCGAGCTGAATTGTCAACTTGAGTTGGTTGTATGATAACTGGTATTCTGACTTAAAAAAATTGTAAAAGCCTTTAAGAACTACCGTGAAAAAATTTGCTTTCCGGCTGGAACCCCTTTTAAAAATACGTTCGGAAAAAACCGCTGAAGCGAAAGATATGCTCGGTCAGGCGATGCAGGTGCGTATTGCCAAGGAGCGCACTATCGCTGAAAAAAAGCAGTACAGCTTGGAATTGCAGAAAAAGGGAGTGCACGAAACAAAGATTTCCGTGCAGGAACTCGCTGCGAATTTTCATCACCTGCGGGCTGTGGCCGAAGAAATCAAACAGCTTGAGAAGGAACATGCACAGGTACTTGAAATTGAGTCCCTGCGGCGTGGAATTTTAAGCGAAGCAATGAAGCAGGAAAAAGTGCTCGATAAATTAAAAGAAAAGAAAAAAGAACAGTTTTTAAAGGATGTCGCCCATGAGGAAAACGCACTGCTGGAAGATATTGCGCAGCGAAGAGTTTCCCGTTAGGCTTTAAAAAATGTTTTAAAGACATACGATGCAAAAACAGGTACTTATATTGGTTTTTTTCGCTTCCTTCTCTTTTATGCTGCTGATGGGAGGAGGTATCTATATTTTTAAAACTCAACCTGAAGTTCTGGGACTTCCGCCATTGCCTGCAGATTCGACGCAGGTAGCAGCAAAAGCAAAGTATGATGCTGAGCTTGTGGCAAAACGTGAAAAAGAAAAACAGGAATTTGAGCGCCGGAAAGTAGAAGAGGAGAAGCGCAAAAAAGATTCGCTCATCAACATTATTTACGCGCTTACGGATTCGCTGAACCGCGCACGGTCGGAATACGGAACTGCAGCGCGAAAAGTGAGCGAGCTTTCGCTTGAAATGTCGCGCCAGCAGCAGGAGGCCACCGCAAAACAAGACGCTGCCGAAAAGGAAAATTATGCAGTGCTGGCGCGAATGTATAATGCGGCAAACCCGAAGGATGTGGCGAAGATTTTAAAAATCGCCGATGCTCAAAAAGCTGCAACGATTTTAAAACTGATGAAAAATAAAGTTGCGGCAAAAGTAATTGAGGCGTTGCCGCCAAAGCAGGCAATAGAGATCATGCAGCTCAATGGACCGAATGCGCCTGTAGAAGAAGTGGTCGAAAATCCAAAAGCAAAAAACTAAAGTTTGAAAAAAAACAGTCGATAGCATTTTAAAAGAGCAAGGATGCTCACTTTACATTTTTAAAAAGTTTGTGCAGGAAGCACCAATGGTAACACCATTTCTCTCATTGCCATTTTTGGCAGGAATTACGCCTGAGCGCGCGGATTCCCCAGCCCTTCTCACCGGTACTGATGCCAACGCCGGAGCATTTCTTGCTGAATTTCAAAAAGCTATCATGTCGGAAGCTGCTCACGACACTCCTGAAGTAGAGGTGCTTTCTCCGGAAGATTCTGCATACGATGCAAGTGCGGACACTGACATTTCTTTTAAAGAGTCAGCGGGAGGTATTTTTAAAAACATTGCGTTGAAAAATTCTCAGCCTGTACAAAGAGAAGAGAATAATCCAGATGTCGTGCAATCAGTCGAGCAAGAGGATTGTGACACGCTTACGATCGCCACAGTCCATATCGTAGCGCCCGGCCCTGACGAACTTCCCACGTTACCGGCCATCACTATTCGCGAAAAATATTACCTCGGTAACGGCACATTTTTTGAAAGTTTTAACACAGAAAGTGTCGCTATACCAGCGGAGACTCCTCTGCGCAAAAATACAGAAAAAAGTACTTTTAAACATGAAAAAGTTGGAAAAACACCAGCTCTTCAAACAGAAGATAAGTACGCGGAAATCCCTTTTAAAACCCCGCAGGAAATTGTTGAGTTGGTGCTGCAAAGCGTAGTTGCGCCGCAGCCGGAAACCCATGAAAATGTGCCAGCACTAAAATCTGAGACGGCAGATGTTTCCCCCGCCACTTCGACAGAAAAAACTATTGAATTCCGATTCCCGTCGCTGCCGCACGTACCTGTCACATTCACATATGGGAGCCGCGTAGTACAAGCGGAAATACCTGCATTCCCGCCTCGCGAAACGTCCCAACTTCTTGAGCAGCTTTCTACAGAGATTGATAAGATAAACCGCGAGCTTGTGCAAATGCCTGCAGTCGTAGAGCATCTTGCCGTAGAGCATGCATTGCAGATTCTACATGTGCCACAACAGGAAATATCGGGAGAGGAAAGTGTTGGAAAGCTGATATCTGATGCAGGAATTTTTCCACGTGAGGAGAAGATCACGCCACATATTTCTGATGGCCAAAATCCTGTAGCACTGAAAATTCCCTTTAAAAATCGCGCTGCAAACAATACTGTAGCCGTAACGGAAGTAGGGAGTTTTAAAAATGTCGGCGTAAAACTTAAAAAAGATGAAAACCAGGAAATTATAGGAGGCGATGCTCCCGGAGACCTTCTTAAAAATGAGAAAAACGCTGGAGAAACAGCCGTTGTGAGAGAGCAGATCTCTTTTAAAAATGACGGTGCCGGAATTTTGCAAAAAA
>DASPKH010000312.1:0-2001 GCA_035628175.1 Patescibacteria group bacterium | reverse complement strand
AAGCATTGATTTGCTATCGCTTACGGGGCATAAATTTTACGGGCCGAAGGGCTGCGGCGCGCTGTATATCCGCGAAGGAATAGTGCTTAAAAGTCAGCAGGAAGGCGGCGGGCAAGAAGGAGGATTCCGTGCGGGAACGCTGAATGTGCCAGGAATTGTGGGGATTGGCAAAGCGGCGGAAGTTGCGGAAAAGGAAATGGCGCACGAGGGAAATTTTTTAAAAGAACTGCGCGACAGTTTTTTTAAAAAGCTTCAGAGCGAGCTTGGCGATGTGGTGGAAATCAATGGTGTGGACTTTTTAGAAACGCCCCAAAAGCGGCTGCCGAATAATTTGAACGTGAGTTTTAAGGCCGTGCGCGCAGCGACGCTGATGATGAACATGAAGGATATTGCTGTGTCGGCTGGATCGGCGTGTTCGAGTGGGCAGGGCGCTCCGTCGCATGTTTTAAAAGCGATTGGACTGACAAATGAGCGCGCCCTGAGTGCAATTCGTTTCGGGTTTGGACGTTTTAGTACGCGCGAAGAGAGTGAGTTTGCTGTTGGGCGGGTTGTGGAGGAAGTGCGGAAGTTGATTGTCTGAACTAGGATTTTTGGGATTAGATGATTATAGGATGAAAATGCTTTTAAAACGCAAATATTTGATTTTAGCTTTCACCTTAGGAATCTGTCTAATAATTGCGGGATTTTTTTACGACGTAATTTATGCGGGAATTCCGTTTCAAGACCCAACAATTGCAATGCAAAAAGAATATTTAAGACAACAAACAATTGCATACACAATTATGAAAAGTGGATTAGCAGTTAGTTTATTGAGTATAATTTTAAGTTTAACATCAGTATTTTTTAAAAGAATTTTAGCTTTTAAAAGCACACAATAGAGGAATACAATGATTGATTTATTTGCAAAACCGAAAGCAGAAGAGCAGGTGATTGTTTCGATTCCGACGGGAATTACCGGGACGGATGAGGGCGATAACATCAAGTTCACCCAGAAGGCGATTGACGAAGTGAAAAAAATTAAAGAGCAAAATAGCATTCCGGCTGAATATGGTTTGCGCGTGGGCGTGAAAGGCGGTGGCTGCTCGGGAATGAGCTACACGCTGGGTTACGACGCTGAGCCGAAAAGCAACGACAAAGTGCTGGATGTGCAGGGAATGCAGGTATTTATTGACACGAAAAGCCTGTTTTACCTGATGGGTATCACGCTGGACTTTACCGATGGGCTGAACGGGCGCGGATTTACCTTCAACAATCCGAATGCCACAAAAACCTGCGGATGCGGTAGCTCATTTGGTGTGTAAGGAATTTTTTAAAAGGGGAAAGGTAACTTTCTCCTTTTTTTTTGTGTAAATTTGCGGATTGGTTTGACGTGACCTTTTGGCGTGGAATCCCTCTGCCCGTTGGGCATCTCCCTTAGAAAAGGGAGACTTTCTTCTGGAGTTTCTTAAAACAAGTCAGAAGATGTTCCCCCTTTTCTAAGAGGGATACGGCGTAGCCGAGGGGGATTAATCGTTAGGAGGTCGCGTACGTATTTTGTTTTAAAAAATAACTTTAAAAAGGAGAATTAACTATGGCTTATGAGTGGAAATTTAACCCGCGCCCGTACTCGGACGAAGAAGCAAAAGAACTTTTAAAAGATGTGGTTTCGCCGGAAACGAGCGACTGGCATTACAATACGCACCACAAGGGATATGTAACGTTTCTGAATAAAATCGAAGCGGAAATGGAATCGGCTGACCGCTCCGGTGCGAATGGTAATTACTCACACATCGGTGAGCTGAAGCGCCGTCAGACATGGAATCATGCGGGAGCGCTCCTGCATGATATTTATTGGGATGTGCTTGGCGGCGACGGCGACCAGTCGAAAGGCCCTGAAGTAGTGGCCGCGATTGAGCAGCATTTTGGTTCATTTGATGCGTGGAAGGCTGACTTCAGAGCAGCGGCTATCGCGGCGAAATTGTCAGGTTGGGGAGTGCTTGTATATGACCAGCTTTATAGCCA
>DASPKH010000311.1:0-4932 GCA_035628175.1 Patescibacteria group bacterium | reverse complement strand
TGAGGAGTTTTCTGCCGAGCTCATTTACTTTATTTTTTAACATTAACCGCTGTCAGCCACATACAGAAAAAGTAAAAATCGATCATTGGTTGCGTACGCGTCTGAAGATAGGTCAATTAAAGCTCATCATTACCCATAATTAATATTTTCAAAACCAGTTAAAAAAAATACTTTTAAAAAAAACCTATCTACTTCCTGTTTTAAAACGTCCGCAATATAATATACGGGTTCTGACTATTTCAAATCCGTGCGAATCATTACAGATATTTGATATATCTCCTTTCCATGCGGCTTTCCGATGAAAACTTCTATTTTCCGCAATCTGAAAATTGGTTTTGGAATCTCCATTATTATTCTCCTGGTCAGTTCAGTAGCATCATATAACAGTATTCACAAGCTCAATGAGAATTCTGAAACGGTACGCCGTACCGATGATATTCTACTAGGGCTAGCAACCATCATATCCGAACTGAAAGATGCCGAGACAGGACAACGTGGTTATTTGCTTACTCATGATCCCGTGTTCCTGACTCCATATTCTAATTCCTACTCTAGTATAATGAGAAGGTTCAACAATGTCAACTCTCTAATACAGGATACAACTGTGCAGCGGGATATGGCCCAGCTCAAAATTCTCGTTGAAAAAAGATATGCGATATTAGATGCAGTTCTGAAACAGGATTCGGCCAATAGGAATAAAGAAACTAGTATAATCGAAGTTGCAGGTAGTAATTTCTATACAGGGAAACAGGTCATGGATGATATTCGTGCACTAGTTTCACGAATTGAAAAGCACGAAACCGAACTGTTAACTAGCCGAACTCTGGAGCAAAAGAAATATGCTGTTTATACCCCTGCGCTTATAATCATCGCAGCGCTGTTCTCGCTTCTCATTACGATTCTCGCATATTTCCGCGTAAAATCTGACTTTAATAAACGAACAGCCCTGCAGGATGAAATTGAGGAAAGGGCAGTTCAGACAGCAAAGCGAATTGCAACGATAAAAGTACTTGCTTCTAATATTGCAGGCGGCGACTACAGCGTGAGAGTCAGTGATGATGAAAAAGATGACCTAGGCAATCTGGCAGGTTACCTAAACGGTATGACCGACTCACTTGAAACTGCATTTGTCGCTTTAAAAAAGCGCGAGTGGCTTCAGGGCGGAATTGCCAATATAAATGATGTTCTGCTTGGTGAGAAAAATCTTGGCGAGTTAACGCGCGATATTTTAAATACGCTTGCTAATTACACATCTGCTCAGCTTGGCGCTTTTTATATTTCAGATAAAAATAACTGTCTTTTAAAATTGTGCAGCACTTTTGCAACAAGCCCGGAAAATCACCCAAAGGAAATTCCTTTTGGCGAAAATCTCATCGGGCAGGCAGCGCAATCGCAAAAAGCGGTCTTTTTAGAAAATGTCCCCCAAAATTACATTACTGTGAGTTCAGCGCTTGGGGCGGCGGTTCCTGCATCAGTTGCGATAGTGCCGATCATTCTCAATGGACGCACGATTGGCGTTATAGAGCTTGCATCGCTCGATGTTTTTGAAGAATATGAAAAACAGCTTTTTGCACTGATAAATATACCTGTGGGCATTGCGCTTATTACGGTTCAAACGCGGATACAGGTGGAAAAACTGCTTGGTGAAACGCAAGAAAAGAGCCGTGAACTTCAACAACAGCAGATTGAAATGGAAGCTACCAACGCTGAGCTTGAAATGCAGACGCAAAAGCTACAGGCTTCGGAAGAAGAATTAAAAGTGCAGCAGGAAGAATTAATCCAGACAAATCAGGAAATTGAGGAAAAAGCGCAGTTGCTAGAAGAGCAGTATCAAGTAATCAACGAAAAGAATTCCGAGCTGGAAGAAGTGAGCCGTGAAAATGAACGCAAGGCGCAGGAGCTGGTTTTGTCGAATAGATATAAATCGGAATTTCTTGCAAATATGTCGCATGAATTGCGCACGCCGCTGAATTCTATTCTGCTGCTTTCACAGCTCTTATCGAAGAACAGCGCAAAGAATCTGGATGAAGAACAGGTTGAGTTTGCATCGGTGATAAATATGTCGGGCAAAGGTTTGTTAGAGCTTATCAACGAGATCTTAGACCTTTCAAAAATCGAATCAGGCAAGATGACGATTGATTTTGAAGATGTTCTTTTAAAAGATATGGTGTATTCAATCCAGTCCATTTTTGACCCGATTGCCTCAAGCAAACTTTTAAAACTTGATGTTGAGGTTGATAATAAATTGCCGGAGGAAATCAGGACGGATAAGATGCGTATCGAGCAGGTTTTAAAAAACTTTTTGTCGAACGCTTTTAAATTCACCGAAGAAGGAATAGTTGCTTTAAAAATCTCTTATGCGCCTGCCGACGCTGAATATTCCGATCCCTTTTTAAAAGGAAAAGACGTTATCGCCTTTGCTGTAAAAGATAGCGGAATTGGTATTCCAAGAGACAAACATCAGCTCGTTTTTGAAGCATTCCAACAGGCGGACGGCTCGACAAAACGCAAATACGGAGGCACAGGCCTTGGCCTTTCCATTAGCCGTGAAATCGCAAAAATGCTGGGCGGTGAAGTACAGCTCGAGAGCGAAGAAGGCAAAGGCAGTACGTTTACGCTATACGTTCCGGTAAATAGTGAAGCTGTCCTTGCCGAAAAAGCGGCAACTGAGGAAATTGCAAATGAGCAGTTTATCAACGTAGAATCTTTAAAAAATGAAAAAGAATATACTGACTTTAGAGTTGAAACAATTCCATCGGAAATCCCTGATGACCGCGAAAATATCACAGCACAAGACAAAGTAATTTTGATTGTCGAAGACGATACAAATTTTGCAAAAGCCCTGCTTAAATTTACAAAGGAACGTGGGTATAAAGGCGTGGTTGCGGTGCGTGGTGACTTGGGTGTGGAATTTGCTTTAAGATTCCGCCCGGTTGCAATCTTGCTTGATATTCAGCTGCCCGTGATGGATGGCTGGACGGTGATGGATAATTTAAAACAGAATCCTGCGACGCGGCATATTCCCGTGCACATTATGTCGTCGATGGAAATGAAAAAAGAAAGTTTGCTGAAAGGCGCGGTGAACTTTATCAGCAAGCCGATGCTTTCCACACAGATTGACGATGTTTTCCAGAGTCTGGAAAGTATGATTGAAAAGCACGACAGGCATGTGCTGATTGTAGAGGATAACGCGCTTCATGCCGAGGAACTGACGCAGCATCTCGTTGAAGCAAATGTCACAACATGTCTAGCCAGAAATTCAAAAGACGCGTTGAGATTTTTAAAAACGGATGCGACGGAATGCGTTATTTTTGACATTAGCGCGGAAGAAAAAACGATGCTGGAAGTCATTGAAAAAATCAAAGAAGACCCGCTGTACGACGCCCTCCCAATTATCGTGTATACGGAAAAACCTGTTTCAAAACAGGAAGAACTACGTATTAAAAAACACGCGAGCGCAATTATTGTAAAAACCGCTACATCGTATAAACGCCTGCTGAGCGAAGTTGATTTATTTCTCCATAAAGTTGAGGAAACTCCCGGTGAAAAACAAAAGAAAAGGCTTTACATAGGCGACAAAGCGCTTCACGGCAAAACTGTTCTCGTCGTAGATGATGACGCGCGAAATCTCCTCTCACTAACAAAAGCCCTGGAGCAACAGCAAATGATTATTCAACAGGCCACTGATGGCAAAGAAGCTTTAGAACGTTTAAAAGATTCAATACCGGATGTGATGTTGCTCGACATCATGATGCCGGAAATGGACGGCTATGAAGTATTGAAATTTATCCGCAATGATCAGACCTTAAGAAATCTTCCGGTCATTGCACTGACTGCCAAAACGATGAACAGCGAGCGGGATAAATGTATTCAGGCGGGAGCATCAGATTATATCAGCAAGCCGGTTGATTTTGATAAGTTGCTCTCGCTACTGCGCGTGTGGTTGTATAGGTAGCAGTTTTAAAAGTCTTTAAAACAGGATTTAATACAGTTGTCATTCCTCTAAAGAGGGAATATCCGATTGCCAGACGCAGATGAGGTTTTACAATCGTTTTGAAACAGCACTTTTAAAGATTCCTCACGTTATTTTTTAACTTCTTCTCACGTGAGAGTCCCTTTTTAGGATAACGATACTGTAAAAGATTAGGAAAAAATCCTTTCACAGAGGAGAATTGGAAGAGATATTTTCTTCAAACTAAATTTTTAAAAATCACTTCAAGCCATTTTAAAATCAACCTTTATTCATTTCATACTGTCATACCTCTGAAACGGTGAGTGACATACGAAAAAGATTTAATCACCATATTTTAAAATTCTCAATTTTCAGTTTAGGGAAACAATGACAAAATCAATTTTAATAGTCGATGATGACGTTCGAAATATATTTGCACTTTCGGCGGTTTTGCGCTCAGAGGGGTTTACCTGTGTGTCGGCAATGGACGGTCTGCAGGTAATGCGCGTGCTGAGTGACAATAGCACTATTGGCCTTATTCTCATGGACATCATGATGCCTGTGATGGATGGCTATGAAACTATCGCAGCTTTAAAAAAGCACACAATGTACGGGCGGATTCCGGTCATTGCTGTGACGGCAAAAGCAATGAAGGGTGATAAGGAAAAGTGTCTTGAGGCGGGCGCCATTGCTTATCTTTCAAAACCCGTTGACACCAATGAATTATTCAAACTCATTAAAGAATATACGGTGCAATGGAAATAACCGAACTGGATTTTGAAATGCTTTTGCAGGATATTTTGCAGACGTACGGTTATGATTTTAAAAACTATTCACGGGCGTCTTTAAAAAGAAGAATCAACCGTACGATAGTGATGGAGCACATTCCAAGCTTTGCGGAGCTACGCTATAAAACTCTGCGCGATGCTGATTTCTTCGCATATTTCTTGGAAGAACTTACTGTGAATGTCAGTGAGATG
>DASPKH010000310.1:0-5483 GCA_035628175.1 Patescibacteria group bacterium | reverse complement strand
TATAACCTGTTGCGTTAGCGTAGAAGTGACTCTTTGTTTCAGGGAAAACTGAGTTAGGATTTGTTGGAGCATAGGATTCTCCAAGTGCTATACCTAAACCACTACCACTGCGAAGATTAATATTCACTGATGAACGTGTTGTACTACGGCTTTGTGATGGTCTGAATGTAATGGTATTTGTCGCATTCACACCAATAATAGTTGAGCGGAGATCAAGTGCCGGATCATTTGATGTTGCATTCCCGGCAGTATAGTTTGCATCTGTAAATTCAAAAATTACAGGACCTGCTACACCTGCACCATAAAGTGCATTAGCCGCATCTTGCAGGGTTGCAAAGTTTCTGCCCGACCCCATGTTCTGTGTACCGATTGTATATGTTCCGGACAGTGCATCATTTACATTAAAGAAGTTACACACTGTATCATTACTACGAATTGGATCATCCTCTGATTGAGAAATAATACAAACTCGGTATGATCCACCTGTTGGCGGTGTGAAAATCGGGAAACCAAACTGTGCGATGTTACCGACAGAAATATCAGGAATAATTACAGATTGATTATAAACAACTGCCGGGTTTGGCGATAAACGCTCAATAATCATCTGAGCCGGGATATCCGACTGATCGGAAATGCCGATATTCCTAAAACGACCCTGTGGGCGAACTGGCCTGTTTGCATAAAGAACAGATGATGCATTTGGTTGCGGAATATCTACCGCCTCAATTTCAACATCATGCTGTACCTCAAACGTATATACTCCCGAAGAAGGCAAGCAGTTATTAGAAAGCTGCTGATCTTGTGCGCTTTGTAGATTTCCACAAATCTCTAATGAATAAATACCTGTAGAGAGTGTTGCAAAATTTGCAAAATTTAATGTAACACGATCACCCGTAGCAAGTGATCCAGAATAATTGACGACATCCGTATACACAACAACTCTGTTGGCATTGCGAATTACAGCAGTTGCCTGAAATGCAGTAACATTATTTAGACCTACATTCTGGAAGCTTGCTACCACTGGTACAGAAGTACCACGCGGATATTTCGCATTTGGACGGTTATTCTGGTTTGGCAGGATGATGTCACGTACAGCAAGATCATTGGAGAAAGCAATATTAAACTCCTTCATCCACTGTTGCGAATAGCCAGGAAATGCATACGATGCTTCTACACGGTAAACACCCCCTGGAACTTCTCTCAGATCAAGGGCGCCATTAGCACCGGCAGCTGACCCTTTAGCGCTGCTAAATACATACGTTACTTCGCCACTTGTGGTAGCGTTGATATTAATAATTGTATCGTTCGCATTGCCATTTTCCGTTGCGATATAGATCACATTAGTAGATGGTAAAGGGCCCACGATACGATATGTCATACTTAATGCCTGTCCAGCCGACTGACGGAATGTCAATGATGGCTTAGGAAAGTTTGCACTTGAGCCATCATAAACATCACCGGCGCGAAGGATTCTACGAGGATCTACATCATCCGGGAACGACTGTGTAATCCCACTGAGTACACCAAAGCGCATAACTGGACGGCGATTCGTCAGGTTTGCAAATGTAGGCGGAGTAACACAATAGTCAGTTCCGTCTGTAAAAGCAAATGCTGTGGTATTATACGAAGGATTGGTAGTTGTTCCCCAGACATTCGGATAGACACTAGTCCAGCCGCCGCGATAAGTACATACATCTACCAGCAGGTTAGACGTTCCGTCCCATAAGAATGGTGAGCTGAACGTAAAAGTATTCCAGGCACTTGATGTTGGTTGAAATGCTGGAATATTGACAACCTGCGTTAATCCGGTCAAATCAAATGCATTAGTTACAAAGGCATTTGCAGTAGTCTGTTTAATGTGAATTCTCAAGGCACGCTGCGGATGTGGCTGTCCAGCATCGGTTAAAAACGCAACACTCACAATCTGGCCACCCGGCATACCTACAGCCTGAATATCCGATGCACGGATAATATACTGTTCACGGTTTGTCCACCAGAATTCGTAAAATGGGTTTGGTTGATTCTGAAACGCCTGAGTCGACCCTGCTCCGCCATTCACATCATACATCATTTGTGCGTACGATGCAGAAAGGCCGGATAGAGCTATCATTGCCGCCAGAGCCCATAACCGCATAGTGGAAAATTTAATCATACACTCCCTCAAAAAATTGAAAGAAAATTAGGAAAAGAAGAAAAAGATTCAAAAGTATATCTTTGCGGAAAGTTGTACCGGAGATAACGATGTAATAATACCTTAAATATTTTTTTGTTACAATTTGTTTTCAAAAAAATATTAAAAGTCTAGATCAGTATATGTGATGAGAAAACGCAAAATAATCTAATTTTACGGAAATTTCATATTTTATTTTAGCCTATTTGTATTTTAGTAGAAAAATTAGTAGAAATACGTACTCTCCATTTATCAAATCATGTAGATATCTCAATGGAACAGTTTTCACTTCTTAGCAATTATCAGTCTGTTCTGAAGCAGATCACTACAGTTTTACACAGGATAGGACGCACAGAAAAAGTAACCATTATTGCAGTGTCTAAGACACAACCTATTAGTATTTTAGAAGAATCTTTAAAGGAAAACATCACTATTTTCGGGGAGAATTACGCCCAGGAATTCCGACAAAAGGCCCAGTATTTCCAAGAAAACGCACATGATCCGGCGACTATACCCGAGTGGCATTTTATAGGGCATCTTCAGACCAATAAAGTTAAATATGTAGTGCCCTATGCCAGAATGATCCATTCCATAGATTCTTTAAAACTTGCGCAGGAAATTTCAAAACATGCTGTGAAATTAAATAGATCGATCGAAATACTTATTCAGCCAAACACTTCCGGAGAACACTCAAAAACAGGATGTCAGCCGGAGGAAGTTCCAGTGCTTGCAGAAGAAGTTTTAAAACTGCCAAATCTCATTGCCTCAGGACTTATGACCATTCCGGCTGCTGAGAACGACGATGCCTCACGCCGCGAATTTGCCATGCTGCGCCGGATGCGCGATGAGCTTCAGGAGAAGTTCGGAGGCGAATACTTCCACCATCTTTCAATGGGAATGTCGCATGATTTCGAGATCGCTATCGAAGAAGGCGCAACGATCGTTAGGATTGGAACAGCGATCTTTGGAGAGCGACGCAAAGATGTTTAAAAAGTTTTAACTTTTTTATTTTTCAACCACTTAATAGGCAGCACGACGAAGTTTTAAAAACTCTGAGGAATATTGCGTAAATTTTAAAAATACTTACGCTATATCACATAGTCCAGTTTTTTCTTCCATAAAGTCTTTTTATTATGCTCAATATAGCAGAAACCCGCCGACAAATACAGGAAACAACATCCTTTTTAAAAAATCACATTTCAGCTCAACCCGAAATTGGTATTATTCTCGGAACAGGCTTGGGCCGCCTGGCGCACGAAATTGAGGCAGGTGCGATCATTCCCTACGAGGATATCCCACACTTCCCGCATTCTACCGTTGAGTCTCACAAGGGTAGGCTTATTATCGGCACGCTTGGCGGCAGGCAGATCGTCGCGATGCAGGGGCGCTTTCATTATTACGAAGGCTATTCCATGCAGCAAATAACCTTTCCTGTTCGCGTAATGAAGGCGCTCGGTATCACTACGCTGGTCGTGTCTAATGCGTGCGGTGCAATGAACCCACTTTTTAAAAAAGGTGACGTGATGCTTATGACTGACCACATCAACCTCCTCGGTGACAACCCACTCATCGGCCCGAATGATCCCGAGCTTGGCCCGCGCTTCCCTGACATGAGTGAACCGTATTCGGGAAGACTTTTAAAACTCGCGGAAGAAATTGCAATTGATTTAAAAATTAAAGTACAGAAAGGCGTCTATGTAGCAGTAGCTGGGCCAAATCTGGAAACGCGCGCGGAATACAGGTTCCTCCGCACGATCGGCGCGGATGTCGTCGGCATGAGCACCGTGCCGGAAAATATTGTAGCACGGCACATGGGCATGGAGGTGCTTGGCGTTTCCATTATTACCGATGAATGTTTTCCCGATTCGCTTCAGGCCGTAACGCTGGAGGAAGTTCTCGCAGCAGCAGCTAAAGCCGAACCAAAAATGACTGCGCTTTTAAAAGAATTTATTGCTAAATTGTAGCAAATCTTTAAAAAAGTGGTTTTAAAAAGACAGTTAAAAAGTCCAAACCGGAAATTGCATGAAAATACTTCCTATACTAATCGCCTCAGTGATCATTTTCAGTGCGTGTAAGCCTGAAGAGCGCATGATCGAAGCACCGCAGACCTCGTGGCAGATACTCGCAGCCACCGACATGCCCGCGGCTTTAAAAATCATCGAGCAGCCTGGCTCAAAGGTCATTACCGATGACGCTTATGCTGCAGCGAATGGCGAAGCAATGCCAGCTGTAACGAAGATTGCTGAATACGGTGGGCGTCTTTTCCTTTTAAAAAAAGATGCGCCTGAGATAGAAGTGCTGGACAGAGCGACTTTTAAAAAGTCTGTTACCATCGAAATGTCAAGCGCAGGTACACCAATTGACATTACGTTTCCTAATGCCACGACCGCGTTTGTTATTCACGCAAATACGGAAATTGTTGACGTTGTGGATATTTATAATAATAAAGTTGCGCGTTCTATCGCTGTCGGCAAAAAACCCGTAGCGGTCGCGGCCGTTGGGAACCAAGTATACATTGCAAACCAGGATGACAACACGCTCTCCGTGATAGACACTCGTACAAACCTCGTAACGATGACTCTGCCTGTTCACACCGCGCCCATGGCTCTTGCAGCGCATCCTTCGCAGAATGAGGTTCTTGTCCTGTCGCTTGGCGGCGGAAAGCTTTTAAAAGAAGGCGAAGAGAAATCGCCCGCACGCCTCACATTTATTAATAATGACACAAAGCAAACGATCAATTCCGTTTCGGTTTTTGAAGTTGCAAAGGATTCGCTGCTTGGCGTTCCGGTTGGCTTGGCACTGGGGCAGGGCAGCTACCCATACGCTTTTGTCGCTTTTAAAACAGTCATCACACGGGTAGACGCGCGCCGTCATGCGGGAACACGGATCCTGCGCCAACCGGCCAGCGCAGGAATTCAGTATAATTTTAAGCGAGATGAACTTCTCATTTTTAATACAAATGGAAATTCGCTTCAGCTTATCACAGCCAATCCGGTCAGCGGCGACAAACGCATGACAACTACGCTGCCTTTTTCGCCGACAGTAATTATCCCGTTTTAAAAAGCTTACGAATGCCGGAAAATTATACACAAACGCTACGCGCAAAAGCTGCACTTTTAAAAAAGATCATTGCATTTCCAGACGCGCTTGACGAGCGGACACTGCGGGCTGTGGAAATTATCACACAGGAAAATCTCGCGCGGCCTGTTCTGATTGGTTCGCTTGAAGACATTCAGCAGCTTGCTGATTCTTTAAAAGTTTCGCTCCACGCTGTTGAGATTATCAATCCACAGCACTCGGAACTCACAGATGA
>DASPKH010000309.1:0-3516 GCA_035628175.1 Patescibacteria group bacterium | reverse complement strand
CGATATGTTCGCCAGCAAGACCAAGGGATGAGGTATCAGCATGAAGCAAACTTGTGTACACAATCCTTTTAACTCCTGCTTTCTTTGCTGCATCAATTACATTCTTATGCTGCATAGCTCTTTTACCTACTTCACTGCTTGAAATAAGCACTAATGTGTCTATTCCTTGTAATGCACTGTCAAGAGCTTCAGGTTTATCATAATCTGCTTCACGGGTTTCAACACCCAGGTCGGCTGCCTTTTGTGGTGAGCGTACTAATGCAACGATACTATTAGCATCTATCGTATCTTTTAATCTGCTTACCACGATGCGGCCAAGCTGGCCGGTGGCTCCTGTGATACCTATTTTCATTATAATACTCTTTAAAACTTTCAATTTAAAAACTTGAATTCTTTCTTCTTAATTATAAAAGAAGAAACTGAGTTGGCTAGTTCCTACAATTACCGTACCTGTACTACAACCTTTCCTTTAGGGGCGTTTTGTTCAAAATAATTGAACGCTTCTTTGACATTCGCCACGGTGAATGTTTTATCAATCAAAGGTTTGATTTTACCTGAATCGATCAGCGTTGCTAAGCGTGTCAATTGTTGTGAATTTGCCTGAGTCATTTGCTGAATTGCAGTCACACCACTGTCAGTAGCTTTACTCTCATCAACATTACCGGCAAGAGCAACGAGTACTCCACCTTTCTTTAGTATACCATAGGAGCCGTCAATTACAGCAGGAGTCGTAACAAGGACTGCATCATAATCTTTGATGATTGTTGTAAAGTCCTGCGTTTTATAGTTGATTACCTCATCAGCACCAAATGAGCGGACTATTTCCATTTCTGTTTCATCTACTGTGGTTGCTACGTATGCTCCATGATGCTTTGCCAGCTGAATCGCTATAGAACCGATACCACCTGCGCCACCGTGAATCAATATTTTCTGTCCGGACTGAATATTCATATGTTCTTCAACAGCCTGAACCGCACTTGCACCAACAAGCGGAAATGCAGCAGCATCAGTCATCGTGAGGGAAGCAGGCTTTTTGGCTACTTTTTCAGCTGGCGCAGTTGTGAATTCAGCAAGTGAACCGGAACCTCCCATTAGAGCACCTGCTTGTCCGTACACTTCATCACCTACTGCGATTCCTTCTACATCCGAACCAACCTCGCGTACAATACCGCTAAAGTCACCACCAAGAACTGCCGGAAATGTAAGCGGCATCATCTGTTGAAGATAGCCTGCACGAATCATTGAATCAATACGATTAAGACTTGCGGCATGTACTTCTACCAGGACTTTTCCTGCTCCTGCTTTTGGTGTAGGTTGGTTATCCGATATTTTAATTGCTTCACTATCTCCGTAGTGATTGATGACTGCTGCTTTCATAGTTTCCTCTATTTTGTTTATAATGTTTTTTAAAACAATGATTATATTTTTAAAAATTAAAATTGGCCTGCGATAAAACTTCTTTCACTGAACGCCGGAACCGCATGCTCCGGTTCATAGAAATATTTAATAGTATCATCCTTATCCAGCAGTCCTAAGCTATAAAGAACCGGCACATAGTGGTCTGGAGTTGGAGCTGCCAGAATCCCAAGCTTGTGGCTGCTTGTATAGTTAATGAGATTTTTAAAATTTCTTTCGTCAATCTGCTTTTTAAGCCAAAAGTCATATTCGCTTTCCCAGCCATAGGGCGTTGTATCGTTAGCAAAAAACTTTGGCGCTGCGAGTTTCAGATTGTGAATAAGAGCCCCACTGCCGATAATCAACACTCCTTTTTCACGAAGCGATTTAAGCTGTCTGCCCAGTTCAAAATGATATTCAGGTTTTGCATGATAATCAATACTCATCTGGAAAACCGGTACATTGGCATCAGGAAACAGGTGCATCAGCATTGGCCATGAACCGTGGTCTAAACCCCAGTCAGTTGTTTGTTTGATACTAGGGACAATCTTTGTTACCTCACGGGCAATATCAGGTGCGCCGTGTGCTTGATACTTCACTTTATAATATTCTTCCGGAAAGCCGTAGTAATCATATATCTGCTCCTGCTTCGGCGCAACATTTACATATGTACCGGTTGAACACCAGTGAGCCGATACAACCAGAGCGGCTTTGATTTCATATTTGTTCTGCAATTGCTTCCCAAGCTCATATAGCGCTTTCCAGAAGTTACGCTCCTCACGTGATACAGGAATGTCCATTGGGCTTCCGTGCGAGGTAAAGAGCACTGGCATTTTTTTACTTTGTACCGGCAGCGTATCGGTAAATAATTTAAAACTGCTTAATGGCCCCATAGCTGAAAAAGCTGCCATCATTTTTAAAAATTCTGATCTATCCATATTTATAATTGTTTTTGATGAGAAATCAGTACTTTCTACCATCTTTTAATAAAGATGCACTTGCCGTCTTTGCCCATCTTTCAATAATTTATCTGCTGGCAATCGGCGCTTTTTTAAATCTGCCCCATGCAATAAAAACTGCGATAGCTGCAAGAATCAGGTTCATAACAATCATCTGAGATTCGCCACGCATAAGGTGTAAGCCCATCGCAAGAACCATGACAGTTGCCAATCCTAATGCTGCTAATGGAGTAAGGACCGGCTTGATTCGCAGAATTGACGGTAATAGTAGGCCAAGACCGCCTAATACTTCAGCTATTCCAATGAAGCGAACCATTGCTTCCGGGAAGTCCGTTGTCCAAGGCAGTGAAGTTGCTAAATCCGCCATTGGCGTTGCCAGTTTCATAAATCCTGTCATTAAAAACATTCCGCCGAGAAGAACCTGCGCTATCCATAAAGTAATGTTTAGAGCCTTTGAGGGTTGTGCTGTTTGTGCTGTGGTATTCATAATAAATCTCTGTTATAAAAATTTGAAATATTTAAAAAAGTTGTTGCCGATAATTAATGTTTGATTTTGATTGCGTCAGATATTCCCATTACTGTCGTTTTTTAAAAGCTAAACTCAAAATCTTTTACGGTGATGGCCTGTCGTGCGTTCTCTGTGTGCTCATAAATTTGTAATGATTAAAGTTGTATAACCAATTGTGTAGTACAAATTTACGGCAAGGCCATAGCCCTTTCCATTGAGAGCAATCAAGAAATAGTATTGATTTACATCAAGAAAAAGCATTGACCTAAATCAATGCTTTTTGACTTTTGAGGAATTGTTTTAAAAGCTGTAGGAAGTGGTTTTAACTCTTGGCAAACATCCGGCTGCGGATACGGCTCAGGGTTTCGGGAGTAAGTCCCAGATAAGACGCAATCATGTGTTGGGGCACACGTTGCGCAATGTGAGGATAGCGTTTGATGAATTCTTCGTACCGTTCTTCAACAGTTAAGCTATTCATAGAAGTTAGTCGCCGTTGCAAAGCAACATAAGCACCTGTAACCTGTAACCGGCTATAGGTTTCAAACTTGCGAAGCTTTTCAGTCAGTTCATCCTGGGCATGTTTATCAATAATAATGATTTCTGAATCTTCAATTGCGTCAATATTGTAAATTGATGGTTCACCGGTAATAAGGC
>DASPKH010000308.1:0-17139 GCA_035628175.1 Patescibacteria group bacterium | reverse complement strand
CCACCTTCGTCATAACCCACGTAACCTGGAGGCGCGCCGATAAGCCGCGAAACAGCATGCTTTTCCATATACTCGCTCATGTCAATCCGCACTAGTGCCTGCTCGTCGTCAAAGAGAAATTCTGCAAGAGCACGCGCCATTTCAGTTTTCCCAACCCCTGTTGTGCCCAGGAAAATGAATGAGCCGATCGGGCGGTTTGCATCTTGCAGGCCAGCGCGCGAACGGCGGATCGCGTTAGAAATTGCCCGCACGGCATCTTCCTGCGCTACAACACGCTGGTGCAGGCGCTCTTCCATGTTTAAAAGCTTTGTACGTTCGGTCTCCAGCATACGCTGAACAGGAACGCCCGTCCATTTGGCAACGATCTCAGCGATATCCTCAGAATCAACTTCTTCTTTTAGCATTTTGCTTTTTTTCTGAAGGTCATCAAGCGTTGTATTCGCTTTTTCAAGCTCTTTTTCAAGATTTAAAATAGTGCCGTAGCGTATTTCAGCAACTTTGCCCAAGTCGCCCTGACGTTCGGCTTCGGCTGCTGCGAGCTTTGCATTTTCGATATCCTGTTTTAAAGAGCGTAGTTTCTGGATGCTCTGCTTTTCGAGATCCCAGTGTGCTTTTAAAGAATTGCGCTCGGAGTTAAGCTCGGCGAGCTCCCGTTCGATTTCGGTCAGGCGTTTGCGCGTGGCCTGGATTGTCTGGTTTTCTGCCATTGTAGTTTTACGTTTAAGTATTTTTAATAATATATTCCGTTTGGGTTGTAAGACGAATTCCTACATTTATCCATTGTATAAAGAATTTTTACAAATATTACTTTTAAAAAGTTCACCATGAAAATTACTAAAAAAAAGGTATTGTTTGCAAAATCAGGCTGGACGGCGTAATATTGCTTTTTAAAAACGCATATCATGTTTAAAACTTTATGAATCCCTTGGTTTCCTTAGCTTGTACGGCCTTTTTTTCCTATCTCATCGGCTCGATCCCCACGGCTGTCTGGGTCAGCAAACAGTTTTTTGGCTTCGACATCCGCACTAAGGGCAGCGGTAACATGGGCTCTACCAACGCGATGCGTGTGCTTGGCGCCAAGTGGGGAAGCATTGTACAGATTATTGATGTTTTAAAAGGCGTCGTTCCGGTTATTATGCTGCCCGCGTTTTTTTTCGATTTTACCGGTAATTCTGAAACCCTGCTGGACAACGCAGTATTTGTGAAGATGGTGGCTGGGCTTTTCGCCGTACTTGGCCATGTTTTTTCAGTTTTTGTCGGTTTTAAAGGTGGAAAGGGTATCAATACGGCTGCGGGCGTACTGATGGGGATTGCTCCTATTGAATTTGCGGTAGTTCTGACGACGTTCCTGCTCGCATTATTTTCATCAGGCTATGTGTCCCTGGGCTCGGTGCTGGCGGGCGTTATGCTACCCATTGCGCTGATTTTCCGCCATGAAGTTTTTAAAGCACAGATTCCCGGTTACTCTATTCTCCTGCCATTTTTTATCCTGCTTTCGATACTCGTTGTTTATACTCATCGAAGTAATATTCGGAGGCTTTTAAAAGGCACGGAAAACCATTTTCCAAAGGCGCAGATATTTAGGAGAAAATGATTGTTTTAACGGAAAATTTTCAAGAGCCGGTGTTATTACAACGACCGGCTTTCTTTTGTCATGTCTGGAAAATAATTAAAAAACTCCTTACTTGGTGCATTTAACAAAGGAACTTAGAAACACCTTTTTCGTTTATCGTATTCATTGCTAAATACTTTATACAAAAAGGTTTTAAAAAGGAGGTTGAGATGCAGGAGACGATCGCGCATATAGGAAGCGAATTTGAGTGTGAGAATATTGACAGCGGTGAGTGGGAGCAGGTGGCACCCGGTCTTTACCGTTTAAAGATTGTGATGGTAAATGTGTACTTTGTTGGTGAGAGTGCTGATAATTGGATTCTGGTGGATGCCGGGCTTGGTAAGTGCGCTGCCATGATCATGGATGTGGCCGAAGACATATATGGCGAAGGAGCTGTGCCGCGCTGTATTGTCCTCACGCATGGCCATTTTGACCACATTGGGGCTTTGGAAGAGCTGGTGAAAGAGTGGAATGTGCCGGTGTATGCGCATCCGCTGGAACTGCCGTACCTGATTGGTCTTTCGGAATATCCACCGGCTGACCCGATGGTGGGCGGCGGGCTGATGGCTCTGTCGTCATTTATGTACCCACGCAACCCAATTGACCTGGGTGAACGCGTGCAGAGATTCCCAGATGACCGTTCGGTAGAGGGAATGGATGAATGGATCATTCTTGAAACCCCAGGCCATTCACCGGGGCATGTTTCATTTTTCCGGGCAAGTGACCGTATATTGATCGCCGGAGATGCAATTGTAACGACAAAACAGGAATCAGCTTTCTCCGTAATGACACAAAAGCAGGAGCTTCATGGGCCGCCGTCGTACTTTACGCCAGACTGGGACGCTGCCGAGCAGTCTGTTAAAAAGATTGCAATGATCAAACCTAGTATTGTAGCCGCAGGACATGGTATCCCGATGCAGGGTGATGAACTCGACGAACAGCTTAAAGAGCTTGCAGAACATTTCAGGGATCTGGCTGTACCTCATCATGGGCGGTATGTAGATTCGCCTGCAGTGGCCGATATTGCTGGCGTGGTGCACGTGCCACCGGCTGTGGGGCCTTCACCGAAACTACTGACGGGTGTAGCTGTAGCTGCGGCTGCGGGATTGGCTGTAGCGCTGTTTATGAACAGAAAGAAGCTTTTGGGTGATAGTGAAAAAGTTACCGATGACGAGATCCGCTTTGACAGGCGCGATGTGGTGCCGCCGGCGGGCTATCAGATTCCTGCGACGAACTCGCGGCAGGCCCATTCGCTCACAGAAGGCAGTCACAGGAATAATTAGCCTTTTAAAAAATAGTTTCTTTATAAAAGTATTGCTGTAAAGCCCATTTCTTTTCAAAAGGAAATGGGCTTTTTCTTTTTAAAAAACGGATTGGTGGGACGGCAAGGGTAGCCGCCCATATTTGGTGGAATGTGGGAAATAGGAAGCTGTAGTTAAGTGATTGATGAAGGTGGTCTTTTTCAAAGCGCGAAGCAAAAACGTGGCAAGAATTTTTAAAAGATTGTTTTTAAAAAAATGTAAATTGCATGTTGAAAATTTGTAGGAGTTATAAAAAATCACCGGATGAAAATTGGAATTTTGGGTGCGGGCGGCTGGGGAACGGCTGTGGCGTGCGTAGCTGCGGAAAATAATAATGTGCTTTTGTGGTCGCACGACAGCAAAACAGCTGACGAGATCAATAATCACCACACGAATGAAACGTATTTAAAAGGCGCGAAACTGCCCCACAATATAAAGGCAACCCACGATGCGCGGATGTGTGATGACTGCGATGTGCTGGTGATCGGGATACCAACACAGTTTATCCGGCCAGCGCTGGCTGAAAATCATTTTGATTTTAAAAATAAAATTGTTGTGAGCCTGGCGAAGGGAATTGAGAAAAGGACTTTAAAAAGGGTGTCTGAGATTTTGCAGGAAGTGGCAGGAATCGATGAAACACAGTATGTAAACCTGACGGGGCCGAGCCATGCCGAAGAAGTTTCGCGTGGCGTTCCGACGACAGTTTTAGCAGCGTCAAAAGTTTTAAAAAATGCAGAAATTGTGCAGAAGATTTTCTCGACACCGAGGTTTCGCGTGTACACCTCACAGGATGTGGTTGGTTCGGAAATCGGCGGAGCTTTAAAAAATGTGATCGCGATTTCGGCGGGTATTATTGACGGGCTGGGGCTGGGTGACAATACGAAGGCAGCGCTGATGACGCGTGGGCTGGCGGAGATTGCGCGGCTAGGCGTAAAAATAGGAGCTGATCCTCATACATTTTCGGGTTTGGCAGGAATGGGCGACCTGATTGTGACATGCGCGAGCAGGCATAGCCGAAACCGTTATGTCGGTGAGCAGATCGGGCGCGGAAAGCTTTTAAATGATATTTTAAAAGAAATGACGATGGTGGCAGAAGGCGTAAGCACGACAGAATCCGCGTACCAGCTGGCGCAGAAAGTTGGCGTAGAAATGCCGATCACCGAGCAGGTGTACGAAGTACTTTTTAAAAACAAAAGTCCATTAGAAGGATTGCAAACGCTGATGGTGCGGGAGACAAAGGCAGAGCATTGGTGGTAGGATAGGTACACAGAATGTAAAAATCAGTTTTTTGATGAGTATTTTATTCACAATTTTTCAAAAAAAAGTGCAATGACGATGAAGGTTGCTGCAATTGTTCTTTCTATCATTTTTGTAAGAGAGTCTGTAGCCCAAACAAAGCCTGTTGTAGATCCTACTCTTCCTGTGCAGTTTTGCCTGATAGGCGGAAAGGTAATTACGTCAGAATCAGGTGAGAAGACATTGAGAGTTACCCCGCCAGGGACACTGAAAATTATTAATCTGGGTAATAGTATTAATTCGTCGTCGCTTGATTATGGGCCGGCCGTAAGTGCAGATGGATCAATGCTGTACTTTGTTTCAAACAGAGCAGGAAGTAGGATTGGAGATAGAAATCAACCGAGTCATGATATATGGGCTGCACGGCTTCTTGGTGCGCGGCTGGACATACACTCGAATGCTTTTAATATAGACACTGCTACCCTACATGGTGACAGGAGTATAAATACTGCACTTAATGAGGGAACAATCAGCATTAGTGCCGATCAAAAAACTATATTTTTTTCTGCGTGCGATAGAAGCGACGGTAATGGTGACTTTGATATTTACACATCGCAGCTAGATGAAAATGGCAAATGGGGAGAAGCATCTCCTGTCAGAGGCGGCGTAAATTCGAGAGATTGGGAAAGCATGCCTTCGATTTCGCCCGATGGTAAAAGACTATACTTTGTTTCAAACAGAGAATCACCAAAATATATCGGTTATACTGATTCCCTTAGGCGCCAACTGGAAAAAACTACGTTGAATACATTTGTCACTATTTTACTTAGGCTTCCGAACGATAGAAAAGAGAAAATAACACATATTATTCAGAAGATACAAGGAATTTTGAGCAATCCTAAAGCAACTATAAATGATTATCGCAAAGCGACTTCTGTAGGATTGAAAAAAATCAGCGAAATTCTTTCAGAAGAGGATGTCATCAATATTGAGACACGTATGGACACAGCAGTTCGTTCAACAGAGATTACTTCAATACTTAGTAATTTGAATGATTTTTCAACTAACGTACGGAACATTTGGTACAGTGATTACAATGAAACGACCGCACAGTGGGGACCAGCAAAGTTCCTCGACGGTATAAATACTGATAAGAAGGATGTGGCTCCTTTCATCTGCGCCGATGGTAAGACCCTGCTTTTTTCTTCCAATGGCCGTGCAGACAGCTATGGAAAAATGGATTTTTACGTTACGCGCATGAACGATGACGGTACATGGATGGAGGCTACTAATCTGGGGGCGCCGCTCAATACCGCCGATGATGATATGTTCATTGCAATGCCGGCTAATAGCAATATGCTTTATTTCTCATCTAAAAGAAATGACATCCCAGGAATCCTTGGTAATATGGATATCTTCATGGCGTATGTTCCCTTGGAATGTGCACTTGTTAGCCAAAATTCTGTCGAATCTAAAGTTAGTACCCACACTTCGGAAGCCATTCCAACCGCTGGTTCTGCTAATATCATAAACATGAACTTTAAAACTCAAGGCGGCCACGTGGAAGCAGTTATTCAAATTTCAAAAGCATCATTTGTGTCGCTGAAGCTCTATGATATTGTCGGACAGGAGCTGGCAACAGTAGTTGACAGAGAAGTAACAACACCAGGAGAGTATAGTTTTCCTCTTCAGATTTCACATCTGGCTAATGGAGCGTATTTCTTCCGTTTGCAGTCAGGAAATCAATCTATTACTCAGGGTTTCGCCATCACTCGCTAATTATGATGGACAATTCTTTTAAAGCTAACGCTATTGAAGAGTTTTATGAGCACTTTCACACAGATGCGTGAATTGACATTCCTTCTCGGGGATATTATCTTCGCAAAAGTCCCACGTACCGAGGAAGTACTAAAATGGAGAATTCCATTTTATTCCTGCAACGGCTGGCTGTGCTATTTAAATCCAAAAAAAGACCACGTGGAGATTGGCTTTTTAAAGGGCGCTGAATTGCAGCCCGAATTTCCGCAGCTGCTCAGTGAAGGAAAAGTTGTCAGGCGCCTGATAATTGATAGTTCTGATAGCACTGATGCTGAGCTAGTTGCAACAATTTTACAGAGGACTATTGAGCTGAATTCTTTCAAAAGGAGAAAAAACAAAAGGCAGAGCTTTAAAAACTCTGCCTTTCTTTTTAATTATCTTTAAAAACCGGGCATTTGTTTGATCCTAATCATTAGTGGATTAGGACACAATAGCTTTATCTGTGCAGGTATGCCTAGGATAATCTCTTGGTACGATTCGACGCATGAAATCAAAAAAGAGCTTTGTTGTTGTACATGACGGGCATATACCAACATCCCCCTGCCAGATCTCTTCACAGTAGACGTCAGGAAGATTCTTAAAAATAATTTCAGTGGCTTTTTCATGGGCATCCCAAATCCAGTCAGGATCTGGTGGAGTGCTGGCCTCATAGCTCGTGCCAACCATTGGAATGAATGGACTCATAATTGGCCAGATGCCTTCAGACGAAAGATAATTGATGCCCTCCAGCAACGATGCTTGTGGCTCTAGCCCGACAACGAAGGAACTTAACGTTCGACCGGGCTTAAGTAGTTTTTGCGCTTCTTTTAAAGATTCGATCCAGCGCTGGCGTCCAACTCTTCTCGTTTTGCCGGGACAGATCTCATCAAAAAGAATTTCATCCCATATCTCAAGATTGAAAGCGACGGAGCTAATTCCTGTACTGCACAGGAGCTCAGTTTCTTCTTTCGTGCGCGTGGCTGTGATTGCTGTTACAATAGGAAAGTTTTTCTCAGCAAGAAGTGGTTGGAGCCGATTGAGAATTACGGGAAGATTACCCAGGCCATCATCTTTATATGCGCCTGCGGTCATAGCCAGGTGCGTACAAACAGGATTGTCAATAATAGCATCTTTGACGACATCGTAAATATCTTCGGCTTCCTTTACTGTCACCACGTGATTCCTGTTGCGCTGTCTTGCCGGCACTATGTTGCAAAACTTACACTGCTCGCCCTTTACATAGTAGCTGCACGAATTGTCAAAACACACGCGCAGCCCGCAGTCGCCACGCATGGAAGCAACTTTTTTCATGAGCTCGCCACTGCGCGTTTTCATATCATAGAAATCAGGACGTTGCGGCCAGTGTACTTCGCAGATTTCTTTATTATTTTTTTTAAGAATTAAAAGCCTTCCATCAAGGTCAACTGTAAAATGTGAATGCGGGCTGTAACGCACATCTACATACAAGCCATAGGGGAGGAGCATATCATTGGGCAGGGGTCTGTTACCGTCGCTTGTACCTTTATGAGCAGTCGGGGTCATTTCAAAAACCCAGAAAACTTTCTCAAGGCCCCCTTCACCAACGGTGGACAGCGCACGGTCAGTAATCGTCATCCCATAAATGAGAAGCTCTGTTTTTAATCGGATTACTTCATCTAATGTCATGATATTGCCTGTTTATTCTACTTCATTGAAAACTTTTGTCTGCGTTTGTGCCGCAAAGACATTACCATGAAACTCAGTAAGGCCTGCTTTTTCTTTTATAAGATCAAAAAGGAAACCACCGGTAAAGCATTCAGAACAAATTGGAGACTCGTTTCGCCAGTATTCTTCAGTAGCTATGAATGGTAGCTTTCTGATAATAATATCAGCAATCTCGTCATGTGTTTCCATCATCCATTTGAATGTCGGTGGCCTAAAGCCCTCAAAATGGCTTCCGGTTTCAGGACTAAAGGGAACAATGATCGGGATAATGCCATGATCGCAACACCAGTGTACACCTTCTATAAGGCTCTTTTTGGGTTCGAGACCAGCAATGAGTGCTGAAAAAACCCGTCCTTCACCAAAATGTTTTACCGCTTCAATTAAGGATGCTTCCCAGAGATCTCTGCCGATAAAAGAATCTTTTCCGGGAACGATTGCCTTCCAGTAGCCTCTGTCGAATACTTCAAAGTTAAAGGCAACAGAATGCAGGCCAAGATCATAAAACAGCTTCACATCTTCAATATTCTTCGTCGGAGAAATCGTCATAATCACTTTTTCTTTTTTACTGTCATTCGAATACGGGAATCGTTCTGTAATCTGCTCAAGAATCTCCTGTATCCCGCCTAAGCCGTGTTTCATGTGAGGTGTACCGCGTGTAAGGATTGATTTGGGAGCAGGGTGCGAGTGATGTGCTGCTACCATTACTTCACACATTTGCCCTGCTGTTTTGCGGGCTTTTGAAATATTCTCTTCAGGGTAAAAATCCTGAGCAGGAGTAAGGTTACAAAATTTACACTCTTCTTTAGTCCTGAAATAATCGCAGTAATAATTCCATGTAAAATTGAGGTTACACAATCCATTATACACTACAATTTTCTCAAATGGGGTTCCATCCTGACAATGCTGAGAAGCAAAAGATGGCGCAGAAACAAAATTACACAGTGTTACTATAGCATTATTAGTACTTTGAACCAGAAGTTTATTCTCAAGAATACGCAGGCGGAATGAAGCATCAGGATTTTCCCGCACCTGGCAATATACTTCATGAGGTAATTGCAGCTCTGCCGGAAGGAAATGACGAGCCCTGTTTTCCTCCCAATTCTGCCCGTTGATTAAATCATCCCGCAGCTCATTTAGACGTATTCCATTGATGAGGAATTCACATTTAAGTTTAATAGCGTCAAGTTTGGAGATCATATGTACATAAAAGATAGGAATTCATGAATAATAAATAACAGGGCTCTGAACTGAAAAATCAGTCCAGAACCCATGATCAACAGTTATGACCATGAACCGGCAGGGGGAAAAATCGAGTGTGACTTTTCATTGGCCGAATCCCATGAACCGGCAGGCGGAAAAATCGAATGTGACTTTTCATTTGCTGAATCCCATGAACCGGCGGGCGGAAAAATCGAGTGTGATTTTTCGTTTGCTAAATCCCACGAGGCTGTTTTGATTTCCTGTTCGCTTTGCATTTGGTTCCTCCAAAATAAAAACATTGTTTAAAATGACCAGTGGGTCAGACTGACCCACTGGTCAAATATAGGAAATTATAAGAGTGAAAGCAACTCTAAGAAAAAAGAAAGAAGCCTGATAAAAATAAAAAGAGCGATGAATCAAATTCATCGCTCTTTTTATAGATTTTGTATGCAATCTCTAAAGCAGGAGTTTAAAGAACTCTGGAATAAAAAAGCAGAGCTTTTAAAAACTCTGCCTTTTTATATCTTAAAATTGATTTTAAAATTCTAATTCAACCCACAACGCTCGAAAATCGCATCCACGTGGCGTAATTCCTTTTTCACATCAAACAGCTTCTCGATATCTTCGCGTTTTAAAAACTTCGTGACGGCTTCTTCTTCCATGAGATTGTCAATAAGAGGTGTTTGCTCCTGCCATGTTTTCATGGCAGCGCGTTGCACAGTGGCGTAGGAGTCCTCACGCGACATGCCGCGCTGCACCAACTCCAGCAGGACAAGTTGCGAGAAAATAAGACCGTGCGTGCGGTTGAGGTTTTTCAGCATATTCTCAGGATAAACAAGCAAATTATCCATGAGATTGATGGTGAGATGCAGCATGTAGTCAAGCGTAATGGTGCTGTCCGGGCAAATCACGCGCTCAACGCTGGAGTGTGAAATATCGCGCTCGTGCCACAGGGCGTTGTTTTCCATCGCCGCCATTGCATTGCCGCGTAGCAGGCGCGCCAGGCCGCATAAACGCTCGCTTATAATCGGATTGCGCTTGTGTGGCATCGCCGAGCTTCCTTTTTGTCCTTTTGAAAAGAATTCTTCTGCTTCCAGGACTTCCGTGCGCTGAAGATGGCGGATTTCCGTTCCTATTTTTTCAAGCGACGAGCCGATAATGGCAAGCGTCGCCAGGTATTCTGAATGCCTGTCGCGCTGCATCACCTGCGTGGAAACCGGCGCGGGTTTTAAACCAAGCTTTTCGCACACATATTCTTCAACTTTTGGCGAAATATGCGCGAACGTGCCGATAGCGCCGGAAATCATGCCGTAGGAAATCCGCTCATTGGCGCGCTCCATGCGCTCGATATTGCGCTTGCACTCTTCGTACCATAGAGCGAATTTTAAGCCCATCGTCATTGGCTCAGCGTGGATTCCATGCGAACGCCCGATGCATACCGTATCTTTAAATTCCTTCGCACGGCGCGCCAGAATATCTTTTAAACGATTGAGTTTTTCGAGCAGAATCTCGCCCGCCTGCTTCATCTGAACGGCGAGACACGTATCGAGAACGTCGCTTGACGTCATGCCAAGATGCACAAAGCGCGATGCCTCGCCAATATATTCAGCCACATTTGTCGTGAAGGCGATAACGTCATGCTTCGTGGTTTCCTCGATTTCAAGGATGCGCTTTACGTCAAAATTGCCTTTCTCCCGGATTTCGCGCGCGGCTTCTTTTGGGATGACACCGAGTTCGGCCTGACCTTCGGAGGCGAGTGTTTCGATTTCAAGCCAGATAGAATATTTGTTTTGGTCAGCCCAGATTTTGCCCATTTCCGGGCGGGTGTAGCGTTCGATCATTGTAAATAGTTTTTAGTTGTGAGTTTTGAATTTTGAGTTTTTTAATGGAGGTTTTAAAAAGAGAAGTGCAAAAATACGAGGAAATTTTTAAAAGCGGGTGGTTTTTAAAAAAGCAATCAATTGGAATTGAGAATTATATATTTGATTTTGCAGAAGGAATTCTTAATAATACCAAAAATAATTTTATTGAACAGATAATAAACGGAATTGAGAAAAGCCAACTAAATAAAAAATCGAAATGAATAGTTGGCCAAATTATAAAGCCAACCCACATAAAAATTAGACCAATCCATTTAATTCCTAAACTAATTTTTATGTCTTTAAAAAATAATGAAATGAAAAGATGTAATTGCCCTAAAAGCGAGAAAATTGATAGAAAAAGTATGGAATATTGCTCTGAGGAATTGAGGTTTAAATTCTGAGAAATAATTCTTAAAATAAACATTACTTCAATCAAGCCTAATGGTAATATACCATGCCCAATGCCGACAATAATAAAGAGATTAGTTACTATTGTCCAAATTGTGATATATTTTGCAGTATTTTGCAAAAGGAATTTTGATGAATGTTCTGCTGGTGTATAGTAGCGAACTTCTGAATCCATAGTTTAAAAACAACAATTTTGTTAAAAAAAAACTACCGCACCGCCAATTCCCGTGCCAGCCGCGGAAACGTATACACCGCCTTGCCATCTGGTGTTAATGCCAAATCGCCTTCCAGCTCCTGGACGAGTTTTTCAAGGGTCTTGATGCTGTCGCCGAGGTCTTCCTGCGGGATATTTGCGCGAGCGATGAGTTGCTCCTGCGTGAAGCTACCGTGCGGGTTTGTTGCGATGACGTGGATGAATTTTTTGCGGAAAATATTCCGATGGCGCTCGGCCTCTTTTTGGGCAACATAGAATGTTCGCGCAACGGGAATCGCGAAGAAGAGCACGGAAAATGCAACCGGAAAAATGCACAGCACGAAAAAAAGGATTCCCTCGAACTGCGAACCGACCATAATCGCTGCGACAAGATTGAATAAATTCAGTCCGCCGATGATGAGATTTCGTGAGGTGGAATTGCCGTTGAGTACATACGGCGGCTCGACTTCATCCCAGTAATATTCGATTTTTGCATCTTTTAAATCCACATTTTCGCGGCGGATTAAGTCGTGATATTCACCGACTACGACGCCTTCCTCCGAAACTTGTAAATCGCCTTTAAAACGCGAGGCATATTCAGCCATGCGGGCTTCTGCACTGGAATAATCAACGCCTGTAAGCAGAACAACATGGCCTGATGTAATTTTCGCGTTGTTGCGGCGGATGAAAGCAGCGGCTTCGCGCGCGTCTTCCAGGGGGTCTTTCGGCGGGCGCTCCGGGCCAAACACGAAATCAAAAACGGCTGTAACGAAATTCTTTTCTTCTTTTGGTTTGCGCGTTGTTTTATAACGCATGCCTGAGTAGGGGTCAATGGCGTAGAACATCATATTATTCCACGCTGCGAAGCGGAAAGCCTCAGCCAGTGCGCGGAAAATGCCTTCGAGCAAACCGCCGAAATCGCTTTTGCTGTCACGGTCGCGGTTCCCTGACATCGAAATTCCGATGATAATTGCCACAAACGCCAGCGTATAGCCAATGAGGATAACGGCAATCATCGCTTTGTAGATGATTTTAAAAATGCGCCAAAACCACACAGCAGCGGTCTCCAACTGCTCTTTAAAAGTCTTTGAGCCACGCTTACGAAGTGGCCATGGGAAAACGAAAAGGAGCGAAGCGTTTTCTGGATTGACCGTTACGCGCGCTTCGTAGAGTTCGATAAGGCGCTCAAGCGCGGAGTTCACTTCATTAATGGAAAGTCCTGTTGCTGCTACAGCTTCCGGCGGAGAAATGCGTCCACGGGCTTCTTCGAGCTTTTTTTCTATAGTGAGGAGTGCGCTTTCATTGGTTGTCTTCTGTATTGCCATCTTAAAAAGTCCGTTGTTTTACAAAGCTTTTAAAAATACGAGTTTTTTAAAAGAATGTTTTGAAAAACTGCTTTTCAGTATCCCATTTCCTCTTTAAAAAGTATTGTTTTGTGTAGACTTTTAAGGAAAATCGAAGTTTGATGTGCGTATGCCTTAGGTCTTTCTTTATTTTGCGTGAAATAATTGCTCTAAAATTATAATGAATTAATAATGAAAAAAATTACAATATTCAGCTTTTTTATATTGATGGCCATGCAACTACAGGTGAAAGGACAGTGTCTTATGACCGAGGTTCCACTTGCTGAACGGACGAAGGGCGCTTCTTTGATAGTGGAGGGCAAGGTTATCTCGCAGCGTTCGTATTGGAATGAATCGCATTCGCTAATAATGACGGCACATGAAATCGAAGTATATAAGATTTTTAAAGGAAAAACTAGCGCTGAGACAATTACGCTTGTGACCGAGGGCGGTCAAATCGGAAATCTGCTTCACACGGTACGGCCTTCAGCTGAACTTTCCACAGGTGATGTTGGTGTGTTTATGCTTGAAAAGGTCAGCATTGCTTCAAAGGCCACTCCGCAATTCACACTCTTTTCCAGCGCTCAGGGCGTAATACGCTATGACTTAGAGCAAGAATCAGCGGCTGACCCTTTTAGAAGGTACGCGTCCATTGAAAAAAATATCTACGGGGCGATTTCAAAAGTAACAGGCAAAAATTTTCTGACTTTTAAAAATTTGCAAAATCCTGTTTTAAAAAAACAAACAGGAGATAAAATGCTAAGTACACAAGCAGCAAGCGTTACGGAATTTCTGCCAGCAATTGTGATGGCAAGCCAGCTCGACACTCTTACTATTAAAGGAAGCGGTTTTGGAAATACGAAAGGGAATATTACTTTTAAAAATGCTGACGATGGTGGAAAAACAAATGTAACTACACCCTCAAAAAATATACTGAGCTGGAAGGATAATGAAATTCGCCTGATTGTTCCTTACAAGGCGGGAAGCGGCCCGGTGCTCATTAATGGAACACCGACAACTAAAAATGTAACGATTGGTTCTTCGTACATGACCGTTGCTGACAATCGTACGGAAACGTCTTTTATCGTGAATACGAACAAAACGGGCGGTTACACGTATCAGTTCAATTCCGGTTTTGCAGCACATGCTCCTGCGGCTGCTGCTTTTATGCGTGCTCTGGAAACTTGGCGTTGTAATGCTGGTATTAATTTTAATATCGCGCTTCAAACTACTGATATTAGCTCACAAAATTATGACCAGGTAAATATTGTAACTTTTGTGTCAAACGGTTCGCTAGGTTCAGGCGTTTTAGGAAAATCCTACAGCTACAATGTTGGCTGTAAAACGGGGTCGGTTGAAGAATTCCATATGGAAGAGAATGACCTTGTTTTCGTTTCAACATCTACTGACCCGTGGAATTTTGGGCCTGGTACAACACAGCCCGGACGTCAGGATTTTGAATCGGTTGTGTTGCACGAAATCGGCCATAGTATCCAGCTCGGCCATGTGAATGACGAAACAAAAGTGATGACGTGGAAAATGGGCGGCGGAAAAGACTGGCGCACTGTTTCAGCCGGTGAGATCTACGGCGCAAAGAAAATTATTGAGTATTCAAAGCATTATGGCGGTTGCGATGATTTGACACCGATGGTGGGAGTTCGGTCTGTTGCGTGCAAACTAGAAGCTCCAAGAGCAGTGATTCATGCTGATGTTTTAAAGGGTATGGCACCATTTACTGTACAATTTTCTGATACAAGCGAGAATTCACCGCTTATATGGGAATGGGACGTGGATAATAATGGCACAATCGACTACACTATACCATCGCCGACACATACATACACGCAGCCCGGTAAATATTCTGTAAAGCTCAATGTTAAAAATTATTTCGGGAATAATTCCGCTATAAAAACGCAGTATATTACGGTGTTGGAAGTTCTGCATGTTTCGGCAGGCGAGAATAGTTCGGTGTGCCTCGGCGATTCAGTTGAATTAGCAGGAAGTGCAAGTGGTGGGTCAGGCAGCTTCACGTATAATTGGTCGCCAAAAACGGGCTTGAGCGATCCTACACATCAGAATCCGGTTGCAAAACCAACGGAAACAACCGAATACACGCTCACTGTAAAAGATGTAGAAGGGGCTGAAAATTCCGCATCTGTGATTGTAGAAGTGATGCCACTGCCGGATAAGCCCGAAATTGTGCAGGATGGAAACTTACTGATAAGCACAACAGCGGCGGAATATCAGTGGGTTAAAAACGACACTATCATCAACGGCGCAGCTACGCAATCACTTATTCCTCCATCAAGTGGAAAATATAAAGTAAAAGTAACTAATGAAAACGGCTGTAGTGCTATTTCCGATGTATATGAGGTTCAGGAAATTCCAAACTCAGTTTACGATGATAAAAGCATGATCCATTCTGGGGTATGGCCAAATCCGTGCAACGAAACTTCAGCTATTACATACTCACTTGCATCTTCAGCTACAGTGAAAATCCGCATAGTAAATAATCTGGGGCAGGATATATTTTCGCAAGAACTTTTAAAGCAGGATAAAGGTGAATATACTTATCAATTAAATTGTGGTGAATTAGCGTCCGGTGTGTATCTTATAAGAGTAGAAACTGGATATAATGTTCACCAGAGAATCTTTATAAAATAAAAATTTCGTTTGCAGTTTTTAAAGCAGCGTATTTTCAAATGCGCTGCTTTTTATTTTCGGTGGCTTTTGAGAAGCGTATTACAATGCACTTTCATTTATTGTAAAATCCTGTGGAAAAGTTCGTAATTTCTCACTTATCATGAACCCGTTTCAGAACATGAGACACACGATTAACCGCAAGCTTTTTGAAATGGAGAGAGTTGACCAGTATGTGCGTCCAGGAGAGCTCGAGATATGGGAGTTTGAAAATACTTCTGATGATATGTGGCATCCTATGCATATCCATAACGTGCAATTCCAGATTTTATCCCGTAATGGTTCGAGTGATATTGCTCTTCATGAACGTGGATGGAAAGACACAGTCCTTGTAAATCAGTCTGAGAAAGTGCAGTTATTGGTGAAATTCAGTGAAGAAAACGAGGGCCTGTATTTGATGCATTGCCATATTCTCGAGCATGAGGACGAAGGCATGATGATGAATTTTCTCCTCAGCAGCACGGTTTCAGTTGAAAAGCAGGTAGGAGAGAATACATTTTCAATTATGCCAAATCCTGCCTCGGAGGAGTCCCGAATTGCTTTTAATGAAGCTGCTTACCCGCGTGAATTATCTATACGAGAAGTAACTGGTAAAACAGTTTATAGTGCTACTATTCTACCCGGTACCGCCGAATACACCTTTAATATTCGACACTTACCCGTTGGAAATTACTACTGCACAATTGGAATGCAAACAATCCAGTTTGTTATTTCAAGATAATTGGCTTGAAGCGTTAGAATTTCTTCAATAGCCATTTAGCTTCCAGCATTACGGCTCTTAAAAGCCCTTGCGCAACCAGATTTACAGGCGACATTCCACTGAACGCTCCCGCAATCGCGTACAGGGTTTTTAAAGAAAAATGTTTCTCGCTGGAAATGGCGTAAATCGGCTCCCAGCGTTCAGGTTGGAATTTCGCTTTAAAAGCATCAAGCCCGTCGAAATTGTAAAAACGGCGTCCATGAGCGCGTATCCAGGTAAGGAGAAATTTTAAAAGAAATGACTGATTTATTTGTGTAAATCCGGCGCGTTGAGAAAGGGGAGAAAGTCCGAGTGTAACATATTCCGCACCCGAGTTTTTAAAAGCGAGGATTGCTTCGCTTACAAGCAATTCAGCTGTTCCATTTGGAGCTTTGAGACCGCGCACGAATTGCTCAATGAGCCAGCCGTTTTTTAAAGGAATTGGCGAGGCAATGAGAAAACCGATAATTTCATTTTTTATAAACGCAACGAAAATCCGGCGGTCATAAAGTCTCCCCAAAGTGTGCGGTTCTATGAGGAAGTGAAGTGGGGGAAGGCCGCGAGTGGAGAGCCATTCTTTTAAAACTTTTTTTAAACCTTCACTTCGCTTTTCAACTTCCACATAGCTCCATTCCATAACAGAAACGCCTTTATTGCGTGCGCGGTTGAGCTGTGCACGGAGGGAAGATTTGCTTTGTAAAATTGCTTCCCAGTTTGCCGGATTCCAAACAGGTTGGGCGCCGAGAAGAAGTCTGTCAAAAGGGCCGCGTTGCAGGAGAATATTGGCAAGCCGGGTCTCTGCACCAAAATAGCAGACGCGCAGGTCGTTTTTTAAAGCTTCATTTTCAAAGCTATTTACGACATGAGGCAAGTCCAATTTTGCACATACGGGCGCTCCAGCTACAATGCGGAAGCCATTATTCTCTACATAGCCGGTCACGGAATTTTTAAAAAAGAAATGGCGGATGCCGGGATTAATAATCTGATAACAGACTGAATTGTAGCCGAATTGTAAAATGAGCTCGCGCACTTTCAAAAGTTTTG
>DASPKH010000307.1:0-6983 GCA_035628175.1 Patescibacteria group bacterium | reverse complement strand
GATAGTCAGAACAGGTTTAGCAAAATTTATCATCTATTGATATCGAAAAGTAATATTTTAGTTTTAGGCTTTAATGCCAGACATACAATCTAACTTCAGGCTTAAAAATAAGGTTCAGGTATATGCTGAATTCACTGCTATTGTTAATACTGACCATATGAAATTTATTCATCATAGGTCAAGACTATTAAGAATAAATGTGAAGAGATTTCTTTTAATATACCGAAAAAAAAACCGCAGTCGTGGTGCAACTGCGGTTTTGAAAATACTAGAGCTCGTATGAAAGTTTTTGGTGTGGTAAAGGTGAAAAATGCGAATCTCACGTGGCGATATTTACTCTCTATGCGTACATTGTGGTGACACAATCTTTTTTTCGCAAGTGGTGATTTGCTTTTTAAAAGCAGCTTCCCTGGCTCTGGTGCAGAGCATTTATTCCTGTGGCGATAATTTTTCTCATCACACTTTCATACGGCAAAGAACAATTTTTTGTCTGGTGTCTGTGGTGTTGGACGCTAAGTTACGCGTGAAATTGTGGGCACACAAGGGGCAATTCCGCATGTGGCAAGCATTTACAGGTAAGAGGTAGGAAAAATTTAGCTAACGGTTTTTTAAAAAGATTATCGGTTTTATATTTGTCAATGTAATTTATCGTTTAAAAATTGTGTTATATGTGGCTGACATGTTGAAGATTTCTCCGAATTGTGTATTTTGGAACTCATTATATCATTTTTAATATAGACCAATGGACAAATTAGTAATTGAAGGTGGCCGTCGCATTGATGGCGAAGTAAATGTTTCCGGTTCTAAAAACGGTTTGCTGGCTGTAATGCCTGCCACAATCCTCGCGCCAGGCGTATATCACCTGACGAATACACCAAACCTGCGTGATGTATATACGATGTCGCGCCTGTTTAATTCAATGGGCGCTTTCTGTGAATTGAACGACAATGACCTTTTCATAGACACGACAAATATGAACAGCTATGAGGCGCCGTACGAATTTGTAAAAATGATGCGCGCTTCTATCAACGTCCTTTGCCCCCTGCTCTCGCGTTTCGGTCAGGCAAAAGTTTCGCTTCCGGGTGGTTGCGCATTTGGCCAGCGGCCGATTGACCTTCACCTGAAAGGCCTTGAAAAGCTTGGGGCTGAAGTAAAGGTAGAAAGTGGCTATATCCATGTAAAAGCCGACCGTTTAAAAGGAGCGAAATTCCATTTTGACGTGTCGAGCGTGGGCGCAACCGAGAACCTGCTCACAGCCGCGGTAACAGCAAAGGGAACGAGCCATTTCACAAATGCTGCGCTTGAGCCGGAAGTAACGGCCCTTGCCCGCATGCTGGTGAAAATGGGCGCGAAAATTGACGGTATCGGTACCACGCATCTTGAAATCGAAGGTGTGGATGAATTAAAGCCAATTGATGAGGAGATCATTCCAGACCGCATTGAGGCAGCAACATTCCTTATTGCAGCGGCGATGACGAAAGGCGATATCCATTTAAAAAATACAAATCCGTACCATATGACAGCAGTTCTTTCGAAACTGGAAGATGCAGGATGTGTAATTGATGTGACCGGTGAATCAATCAAGCTGGAAATGAAAGAAGAAATTAAGCCAGTCAATATTAAAACTGCCACATATCCGGGCTTCCCAACTGATGTTCAGGCACAATGGATAGCTCTTATGACATGCGCCGCCGGAACTGCAAAAGTAACCGACACAATCTACGGAACACGATTCCACCACGTGCCGGAACTCATCCGCCTTGGCGCCCAGATTGACGTCAATGGCGATACGGCGACCGTCCATGGAGGAAAGAAGCTTCAGGGCACGACTGTCATGTCGAGCGATCTTCGTGCAAGCGCATCGCTTATCCTCGCTGGACTTGTGGCAGAAGGCCGCACGGACGTTCTTCGGGTCTATCACATTGACCGCGGTTATGAGGCTATTGAGAAAAAACTGACTGCTCTTGGCGCAGATATTCGCCGAGAGGAAGCAGAAGAATTGGTCTAATCTTTTGAAAAGTGAAGATTTAGAGTTATTTTTAAAAAGCTTTTAAAGAATTTTCTTTAAAAGCTTTTTTAATTCGCACCTTCCAATCACTGATCACAGCAGCAAAGATCAATGATTACTCTTGCAAAAATTTCATTGAAAACCTTCGGCGGCAGGATGTGCCTTATTGCTGCCGTATGCCTGCTTTTCCTTGCCGGTATTGCCAGTATCGCCGCTCAGCAGCGCATTGGAAAACAGCACGCAGGACAAAAACAATTCAATAAAAAAGTTTTAAAGAAACTATCCGCTCCCCAAAAGAAATCTGGTCGCAGCAGAACGGCGAGTGGCGTGGAAGCACAGCGGCGTGAGCTTTTAAAAGTGGAATCTGATATTAAAGCTACGCGCTCCCAACTCTCTCGCATCGAAAAAAAGGAAAGCTCAACACTACAGAAAATCGCCGTCCACGAAAAACATTCGTCGCAGCTTGTGCAGCATATTGACCTGATGGAGAATCACCTTGCTATTCTGAACGATTCGATAAATACAGCTAGGCACACCGTACAAATGCTCAAAACCCGCCATCAGCAGATTCAGCAGTCGTACACAAAGATCACTCAGGAATTTTATAAAGCAGGAGCGATGTCCGCCGATGAGCTTATCGCCACGGGCCGCCCAAGCGATACGGAAATGCGCCGCACGGCCTACATGAAAGCTCTCACAAAGCGTCTGAATGAGCAGGTGCACCAGATGGCTGAGGTCAAGGATTCTATTGCGCGGCAGCAACAGCTTTTAAAAACGCATACTGAAGAGCAGCAGCGCATTTTAAAAATGAAGGCCGCCCACCGAAACGAGCTGGTACGCTCTATTCAGCAGGAAAAAGTAGAAATTGAAAAACTCCGTTCCAGTAAACAGCAGCTACGGCAGGAGCTCGCCAAAAAAGAACAGAGCGCACGGCAGATAGGCTCAATGATCAGCCGCCTGATAGCTGAGGATGCGCGAAAACGAGATGAGCGCAGAAAGGAAATCGCGCGTCAGGAGCTTTTAAAGAAGCATCGTGCTGAAAAATTAGCACAGCAGCAGAATTCCAAAAAAGCAGGTATTAAAAATCCTGCTGTAAAAAAAGAGTTAGTGCGGGGTGAGTCTTCGAACCTTGCCTCAAAGGATATCACACCTTTAAAAGATGAGCCCGCAGAAATAGATAACATACGATCGGCTTTTAAACCGAATTCGCTTTCATGGCCGGTGGGCAGCCGGAAAATTCTTCGCAGTTTCGGGCAATACCGCAATCCATCCACAAATACTATCACGGACAATCCCGGCATTGATATTGCAGCATCAAGCGGCTCAGGTGTACAGGCTGTTTCCTCTGGCGTGGTGTCGCTATTGCACTGGCTGCCTGGCTATGGCTCGCTCGTGATCGTAGACCATGAAAATGGTTTTCGTTCGGTCTATGCCAATCTTGCGTCTGTATCTGTGCGTGAAGGCCAGAAAGTTTCAGCCGGAAGTATTATTGGCCGCAGTGGCGAGTCCGTCGATGGGGAATTTGTGCATTTTGAGCTATGGCGTGAACGTCAGAAATTAAACCCGGTGAGCTGGTTGAGATGATTGTAAAACAAAAAGGGCGAGAAAATTCTCACCCTTTTAAAAGTTTTAAAAACTTCCTTTAAACTTTACTGCACTTTTTCAACTTTTGTTGATTTTATCATCGGCGGGTTTTTCGGAATTCCATCGCCATCACCCATTCTTCCTGGCTCTACGTCCAATGCGCCGATTTTCTCCACAACATCCATTCCACCGATCACTTTTCCGAAAATCGGGTACTCGCGTGGCAGACCCATTACATCGGCGGTTGTAATAAAAAACTGGCTGCGAGCGCTATTTGGGGCCTGTGATTTTCCCATAGCAAGTGTACCTTTGGCATATCCCAAACGGTAGCTCGGCGTTTCGGGATTTAATTCGTCAATCAGTGGTTTTTCATTCCATGTCTCGCCGCCTGTGCCCCATTCATTGCGCAACGAAGCATCACGTGTTTTTGGGTCGCCTGCCTGTATTACAAACCCCTTGGCTACACGATGAAAGAGAATTCCATCATAATATTTACGTTTGCACAGTTCAATAAAATTCTCTACTGTATTTGGTGCGTCTTTGCCATAAAGCCCAAGGGTAATCGTGCCGAGCGATGTGTTCATCGTTACAATATCAGTCACCAATGCCGTATCCTGGGTAATGGGCGCGGTATTTTGCTGTTCCGTCGGCTGCTCGATTGGCGGCGGAGTATCTTCCGGCAGTGTTTCGGCCTGCTGGTTTTGCTGCGGCTTTTCGCATGAAATTAAAACAGCACAAAAAAGAAGTGCACTCAAAAACGTTGTTTTAAAACGAAACATAGTATTTCCAAAGCTATGATACAAATGAATTGCTTTTAAAAAGTTGAGCTACTGTTACAAACTTAGCTTTTTAAAATAAATTATGAAATTTATTCTAAAACTCCCTTTGCCACCAGCACAAGAATCAACGCACCAAGGCCAATCCTGTATACCACAAATGGAAGCGTCGTCCGTGTTTTTAAAAAGTTCATCAAAAACGCAATCGCGTAATAGCCACTTACACCCGAGACAACTGTTGCCACAAGCAGATTCAAACCGGAATCACCATCAATATGCGGCAGGCTTTTAAAAAACTCTAGTAGCCCACTCGCCGTAATTGCGGGAATACTCAACAAAAATGAAAAACGAGCAGCGGTCTCACGCGTCATCCCACGAAATAAACCTGCTGTAATGGTCGTGCCTGAGCGTGACGAGCCCGGTATCAGTGCTACAGCCTGTGCAAGCCCTACAAGAATAGCATCTTTCCACGTCAGGTCTTTGATTTCCCGGTTGAATTTCGCCGTTTTTTCGGCAATAAAAAGAATTATTCCAAGCATGATAAGGCTTGTCGCGATCACGGTCAGATCTTTTGTAAAAGTACCACGAATAAAATCTTTAAAAACAAGGCCAATTACTATGATTGGGACCGAACCGAGAATTATTAGCCAGCCAAGCTGTGCCTCATGCGACTGTTCGACTAACTTCTTCCGATCTTTTGTCAGATTTTCCTTTAAAAACACAATCGGGATCGTGCGAATATCCTGGTGAAAATACACGAATACCGCAACAAGTGTTCCCAGCTGTATCACTGCCATAAATGTCGTCCACGCCTCGGGATTTTCTGCTGAAATTAGCCCCATCATTTTCCCTGCAATTGTCAGGTGTGCTGTAGAGCTAATTGGGATAAATTCTGTTAGGCCCTGTACCAGACCAAGTATGATCGCTTCAATAAGTGACATTAATTTTTCCGTATTCTTTTAAAAACTGTTCTTGCTTTTTTAAAACTTAATGTGCTTCAAACCAACTTTTTCCGACTCCGGTTTCCACTACAACAGGAACCTCTCCTAATGGAAAGGCATTTTCCATTTCCTCCTTCACCAGCCCACGCAAATCTTCCAGCTCATCCTCCATCGCCTCAAACACCAATTCGTCATGCACCTGCAATGTCATTTTTGAGCGCATTTTTGCTTTTTGCATCGCACGATGAACGTTTATCATGGCAAGCTTCATCATGTCAGCGGCAGTACCCTGTATCGGCGCGTTGATTGCTGCCCGCTCTGCTGCCTGGCGTAGACCTTTATTGCGGCTTTGCATCAACGGGAAATAGCGCCGGCGCCCGAGCATTGTTGTCACATAGCCGAGCCGGTCTGCCTGGGTAATAGTGTCGTCAATGTACTGTTTGATTTTATAATATTTATCAAAGTAATTTTTAATAATTTCCGATGCTTCATTGCGCGTACTGCCTAATCTACGCGCCAATCCAAACGCGCCAATGCCATACATCACACCGAAATTTACCGTTTTCGCCATGCGGCGCATGTTGCCATCTACGCCATCGAGCGGAACGCCGAAAAGCGATGCGGCCGTTGCAGCATGAATATCTTGGTTATTTTTAAAAGCATTGATGAGCGTTTCATCGCCGCACACGTATGCCATGATGCGCAGCTCGATTTGAGAATAATCCGCCGATAAAATCACAGCGTCTTTTTCCTGCGCTACGAATGCCTTGCGGATTGTGCGGCCGAGCTCGGATCGAATCGGGATATTCTGCAAATTCGGTTCCGTCGAGGAAAGCCGCCCTGTACTCGCTACCGTCTGATTAAACGTTGTATGAACGCGTCCTGTGAGCGGGTGAATCAACTTTGGCAGGGCTTCGGAATACGTGTTTTTCAGCTTTTGCAGCTGGCGGTATTCCAAAACCATGTTCGCAATCGGGTAGGTTTCTGCAAGCTCAGTCAGTACATTCACATCTGTCGAATGCCCGGTTTTTGTTTTTTTCACCGACGGGATTCCCATCGTGCCGAAGAGGATATCGCCAAGCTGTTTCGGCGAATCAATAAGGAATTCCTGGCCTGATTCTTTAAAAATCTCGGCGCGCAACCGCGTCACTTCGCCCGTAATGAATTCTGAAATTTCTTTTAAAGCCGCCGTGTCAATCGCCACTCCGTTGAATTCCATCTGCACGAGCACTTCCACGAGCGGAAATTCCACATTTCGCGCAAGGTCAATGAGGTTTTCCGACTCTAATTTTTCTTTTAAAACCTCACGGAGTTTTAACGCCAAATCCGCATCTTCGCCTGCGTATTCAGCAACTAATTCCGGCGCAACGTCGCGCATGGAAATCTGCGTCTTTTTCGATTCGCCAATAAGGTCGGTAATTGGCACGGGGGAGTACGAAAGCCACTTTTTTGAAAGGTCGTTGAGATTGTGCTTGTCATCGGGATTGAGCACATAGCTCGCAAGCATTGTATCGAATTCAACCGGAGAAACCGTGATGCCATAGCGTTTTAAAATCAGCGCATCAAACTTCACGTTCTGCCCGAATTTCCCGATTTTCTGACTTTCCAAGAGTGGGCCCAATTCTTTTAAAACCGGTGCAATTGGCAGCGATTCCGTCTTTTTAAAACCCTCAG
>DASPKH010000306.1:0-9659 GCA_035628175.1 Patescibacteria group bacterium | reverse complement strand
GTGGGTTAGAACAGATGCTAACGGGAAATTTGTGCTGGATTATAAATTTTTCCCGAGTACCGGTGGCAAGATTCCCCGTATTTATGAAAATGGAACGTCGCCGGGCAATTGTATTTTGAAAGATTCAGTAACGATATATATTGTAAGACCAAACTCTGGCGCTGCAATTGAAAAATTGCAAATAGATAAATCCAAAGTGCTTGAAAAAACTTTTATACTGCAGTAGTTCCTTTAAAACTATTTATAAAGATTCTTTAAAAATCCTTTTTAAAACATGCTAAATACCTCCGTCATAAATCTTGAATCGCTACTTGACATGAGCGCACGGCTGAATGAATCGGACGATAAGCTCTTCATCCTAAATGCCGTGTTGCTGTCACTCATGGGGAAGATGCGAATTATGCGGGCAGTCGCGCTTGAACCGGTGGCTGATGAATTTACGATAGCTGTTTCAAAAGGAAAGGTGGCTTTTAAAAACATCCCGCAGTTTGAAATATCCGCCGTGCGCGAGGTTAAGTCACAGAATTCTGTGATTGAGGATTTTTTAAAAGATGCTGGATTTCGTTTCTTGCTGCCGCTGTGCTATCAGAATAAACTCGTGGCCTTGATTTGTCTCGGCGAAAAGCTCAGTGGCGAAAATCTTTCGCAGGAGGAATTTCAATACGTTTCACTTGTCTGTACGATAGCCGGCAATGCGCTGCAGCACGCAGCAACCCTATCATCGCTGATAGACGAAAAGGCTACAGTTGAGCGGCGAAATCAGCTGTTAACGACGATTTTTGAAATGAACCGCGAATTTTCGACGCTGCTTACACGCGACCAAATTATCAAAATTCTATCGTATCGGCTCATGGGGCAGCTGATGGTGAGCCGTTTTGCGCTGTTCTTAAAAAATTCGGATGGCACGTTTGAAACGGTTGTGAACCGCCTTGGCTCAGAACCGGACAAGGAGACGCTAGATGCTTTTTCAAAACTCCGTGAAATCGAGTATGTTGAGCATTGTGACATTTGCGAAACGGCTAAAGAGTTTTTAAAAGCCACGAAAGTGGAAGTTCTCTCGCCGATGAAAGTGCATGGAAATTCCTGCGGCATCATGGCCGTTGGCAAAAAGCTCCATGGCGGAGCTTTTAAGGCCGAGGATTTGCAGTTCATTGAGGCACTTGGCAATACAGCGATCTCCGCTTTGGAAAACGCACGATTGTTTCAGGAAGAAGTTTCAAAAAAGCAGCTCGAAGTGCAGATGTCGCTTGCGAAAGACATCCAGAAAGGCCTACTACCGAAGGAATTGCCGAAACTGGAGGGCTTTGAGATTTCATGTCATAATATTTCAAGTTTTGAGGTGGGTGGCGACTACTACGACGTAATTGAGCTTTCAAAAGATGAGATTCTTTTTGCTATTGCCGATGTGTCCGGCAAGGGAATTCCAGCGGCGCTGCTTATGGCAAATGTGCAGGCCGCATTGCGAACACTTGCTCCTTTAAAACTCGAGCTTTGTGAGCTTGTTTCGCGCATCAATTCTATCGTTTTTCAAAATACAACTTCGGACAAATTCGTGACGTTTTTCTGCGGAATTCTTAACTGTTCTTTAAAAACATTCCGCTACATTAATGCCGGACACAATCCGCCGTATTTGCGGAAAAGTGACGGGTCACTTCATGAGTTATCCGATGGAGGTTTGATATTGGGAATTTTAGACATGGGGATTCCATATTCTACAGGCGAGATCCAGCTCCACAATGATGATGTAATAGTGCTGTACACCGATGGTGTAAATGAGGCAATGAGCCATGACAACCGTGAATTCGGCGATGATGCTCTAAAAGATGTGGTGCACAAATATGCTTATAAAAATGCGGATGATATTTCAGGCGAAGTTTTAAAAGCGGTAGAGGCGCACGTGGGAGGTGCACCCCAATCGGATGATATTACGCTGATGGTTTTAAAGCGAACGGTTTCAGTGCTACAGTCATAAAGCTACGAATTTTTTAAAAGAAGGACCTGCCAGGCTTCCTGCACTTTGTTTTCTTTTAAAAACTTTTTTGCCGTTTCTTCATAATTCTGCAATTCACTTTCTGCTAATTCGTTATTTTGTAGGAAATTACTGTCGCGCTGCGGAATTTCCTTTACGCCTGCGAGACGTGCCAGGTCACTGGCAGAAAGAATTTCACTTCGTTTTAAAAACTCCGGCAGATTGTCCATTCCGATCCCGTTCCACGTTGGCTTTAAAACTTCAAAGAGGGCATCGCCATAGGCACGGGTGTACCAGTTGTAGCCAAGCCGTGCAACGAGATCCATTTTTCGCGGGTCAATTTTGCCTTCAGTGAAAACATGTTCGGCAACATGAATTTTTAAAACGCGCAGCAGCAGAATATTCCCGTTGCCGCCCTGATCGTGGAAGAGCGGTATATGCTGGATGAGGTTGCATTCAAGCACGAATGGTGATTCAGCTACAGCAGGAGGTCGCACGACTTGGCTTTCGCGTTTTGTAAGAGCTGATTTTAAAAACTCGTCAGTGCCTTTTTCGTATTCACAGGAGGCCAGGCTTACCTGGTCGGTCATTGCATAGGTGACGGAATTGATCGTGCATTCACCGGTTTCTTTTATATTAAGATAGGTGTCCTTAGCTTTGCCAGTCTTGGCGCTGTGAGCAGGACCAATAGCAACCACAGGTGGATTGGAACCAAATGCTGTAAAAAAGCTAAAAGGAGAGAGATTCACATTACCTTTTACGTCCATACTGGACACAAGCGCGATAGGGCGGGGAGCTACGCCACTAAGCAAAATCTGGTGGAGGTCGCGTAAAGGAGTTTCTTCGGGAATAATTGTGATCATTTTTAAAAAGAAAATTGTATTTCTAAAAGCTTTTCAAAAATACAAAGTTTTAAAAGAAGCCTGTTAAAAATTGCGGGAATTTAAAAAGTTCGCCCGAAAGCGCAAAAGTTTCCGTAATTTGGAGAAATCTTTGGAATCACCCTTCTAAAAGTGTTATATTTCGATTCTATACCAAAATCTCATAGTAATAATTGTCAATTAACGCAGGAGAACGTATGCGCAATAGCGTAAAAATGGCTGTAATTGCATGTGCAGCTGCCACATTTACTCTCACCATAGGTTGCGGCGACAAAGGAAAAGATGCTGATCTTCAGGACAGTAGAAATGTTTCTGCTACAACCAATAATACATGGAAAAAATTTGATACACCTCCCGGTGCAGATAAAAGCGTCCCGGCAGAAATGGGCGGCGAAGGCTTTGAAAATATCGCTGCTGCTCAGGGATTTGTAACGTATCAGCCAAGTGAAGGCGATCTTCAGTTCTTTGGTGATCCACGTGCTAAAACAGGTGGTGTTTTTAGAGCTACTACTCCAAGATTCCCATTAGCATTACGAACTATCGGCCAAAATTCTAACTATACTGAAAATTCCATGATGGAAGGAATGGTATATGAAACTTTGCTTGGTACTCATCCGGTCACACTTGAGTTTGTTCCTAGCCTTGCATCACACTGGAAAATCGGAGACGATAAAAAAACATTTACTTTCCGTATTGATCCGAATGCGCGTTTCTCAGATGGGAAACCTGTTACAGCAGAGGATGTGGTTGCCAGCTGGCGCTTGCGCATGGATGAATCAATCCTGGAACCTTCCCAGCAGCTTGTGTACGGGAAATTTGAAGAACCAAAAGCTCTCAGTAAATATTTATTGGAAGTAAAAGCGAAGACACTGAACTTCAGGAACCTGCTATACTTTGCAGCAAATCTTTATGTTTTTCCTAGTCATGAGATTGGAAATCTAACCGGTAAAGAGTTTATTGATCAGTACCAGTTCAAGATGCCTGCCGGATCAGGTGAATATATTCTATTGCCGGGCGACGTAACGAAAGGACAAGCTTATGCACTTACACGCCGTGACGATTACTGGAGAAAAGATTATCCAACCAGCAAATACACAGGGAATTTTGATAAGATCAAATTTGAAGTAGTTCGTGATAATCCTGAGCTTGAATATGAAAAATTTAAAAAAGGAGAACAGGATTTCTTTAGATTTAGCAGTGTAACGACGGAAAAATGGGTAAACGACACGACATATCCTGCTTTAAAGAACGGTTGGGTAACAAAATACCGCGTTCTGAATAATGCTCCGATGGGTAATTCGGGTTATGCCTTTAACATGCGTAAGCCGCCTTTTAATGATATCCGTGTTCGTAAAGCATTTGCGTATCTTCATAACCGCGAGTCCATCATCTCGCAACTTTTATTTAATGAATACACTCCTCAGGATTCATATTATTCTAATACAGATTATGAAAATCCAAATAATATAAAGGTACGCTATAATCCTCAGTTAGCTGCTCAACTATTGGCAGAAGCTGGATGGAAAACTAAAAATGCAAATGGAATTCTGGTCAAAGATGGCAAACCGTTCGTAATCGAAATGGGCTTAAATAAAGTATTAGAACGCTTTGTAACTCCTTATCAGCAAGAATTGAAAAAGGCCGGAATTGATCTTCAGATCAAATTTCAGGATCCAAATACATTGTTCACGAACGCTATGGAGCGTAATTTCACAATGTATTGGATTAACTGGACGGGCTTGGTTATTCCAAATCCAGAAACATCGCTGAAATCTTCACTTGCTGACCAGAAAGATAATAATAATATCGAAGGTTTTAAGAATGCTCGTGTGGATCAGCTTCTTGATATTTATGATTCAACATTCACCCGCAGTAAGCAAGTAGAAATTATCAAAGAAATTGATAAGATCCAGACCGAAACATTTATGACCGCTGCTGCGTGGAATCCGCGTGGTATTCGCTTTGCTGTATGGAATAAATTTGGCGTTCCGGAGAACGTGTTGGGCAAATTCACTCAGCTTGGCGATCTAGAAAATTATGTAATTGGATACTGGTGGCATGATGAGGAAAAAGCACAGGCACTGGAGAATGCCCGTAAAAATAACACGCCGCTTAACAATCCACGAGGAATCCAGGAAAATAAATTCTGGAAAAACAGGTAACTCGTAAAATTCTGCTGAGCCGAATTATTGTCTGAAACAATCTCTTTCTACAAGAGCAGGCTATAATTCGGCTCCGGCATGAATAATTAGTTTTGTTTAAACTATCTGCTGATATAAGTTTGTAATAATTTTTTAAAAAGCTTCCTTACTGCAAGCTTTTTAAAAAGTTTTTAAAAATGTTTTAAAAAGAATATGCTACAGTATTTTTTACGCCGTTTGCTTCTGACTATCCCGACATTCATCGGCGCCACGATGATTGTGTTTTTTATTGTACAGATAGCGCCGGGTGGTCCACTTGAACAACAGATCATGGCTATCAAAGCCGGTAGCGGAGCTGAGGGTGGCGGTGGTTCGGCTGCTGATAATGCAGGCTCCATGATCCCGCAAAGCGCCCTTGAGCAGTTAAAACGATATTATGGTTTTGATAAACCTGTTTGGGTCCGGTATCTTATATGGTTAGGGTTGTATCCGCGGGAGACAGACAGTTTTGACATGACTCCAAATACTGCCAGAAATGTAGGAGAAGGCAAAAGGGTATATGTGGAAAGGTCTGGAAATACCGTAAGGGTGCTTGATGACGACGACCGTAGCAAGATGGCTGAGGGCTGGGAGGCAGAGCTTTTACCAAAAAATTCACTTGGAGAAGAGAAAATCCGTATTTTTCGTAGTGATTTTAAAGGTATCTTAAATGGTTATTTTGGTGATTCGTACACTTATCGTGAACCCGTAATAGATTTAATCACCGCCAGGATGGGAATTTCACTTCAATTTGGCCTTATTGGTTTTATCATTAGTTATACTGTCTGCGTATACTTGGGTATTCAAAAAGCAATTGAACATGGAAGTGTTTTTGATCTTACGTCAAGTATCCTTGTATTTGTTGCTTATTCTATTCCGGGCTGGGCGTTAGGATTTATGCTTTTAGTACTTCTTGGTGGAGGTTCATTTTGGGATGTGCTTCCATTAGGCGGCTTTCAGTCAGCAAATTATCCTGACCTGTCTTTCTTTGAGAAAATTCTTGACCGTGCAAAACATGCCATCCTGCCTACGATTGCCTATACAATTACCAGCTTTGCAACGCTGACAGTATTAATGAAAAATTCCCTGCTTGAAAATTTATCTCAGGATTACGTGCGGACAGCATTTGCTAAAGGGCTTAGTGAGAGGCGGGTAATCTGGGTACACGGAATTCGCAATTCAATTATCCCGATTATGGCTAATATCGGTTTTGTCATCGGGATATTCCTTACAGGTTCATATTTTGTTGAAAGGGTTTTTAACATCAATGGAATAGGGTTGCTTTCTTTCGAGGCTGTACTGTCACGTGACTATCCAATAGTATTTGCCTTCACAGTTATCAACGTACTTATCCTTTTGATAGGTTCAATTCTTTCTGATTTAGCACTAGCACTTGTAGATCCACGTATCCGATTTAAATAAGTTTTAAAAATATGGCTTCACCAGAAAAACATTTTCATGCCTCGAAATCCGGTTTAAATACGAGTGTTAAAATTTCGAAATTTAGCAGGATTATTCACCCTTTTAGAAATATGCCCTTGACGCTAAATCGACGTCGCTGGCTTAAGTTTAAAAGCTTAAAGCGCGGGCATATTTCATTTGTTGTTTTAGTAACGCTCTATGTTGTCTCTTTCTTCCTGCCTCTAATAGTAAGTAACAAGGCTTTGATAGTGCACTACAATGGAGAGACGTATTTCCCGGCATTCAGAAACCTAGCTTCCAGTACATTCATGCTACCTGTTACTGACTTTTTCTCGGGAGAAAAATTTGGCCAGTCTGGTAACACAGGAGAAGTAAACTACCGCCGGTTAAACCAGCAGTATGCAAGCGAGGAAGGCGATAATTACGTGATCATGCCTCTTTATCCATTCGGTCCGCTTGAAGATATCAATGAAGGAAACGGTGTATTTGTGCCCCCGATGACAGAAGATAATAATCATTTCCGCCTTCTGGGGACTGATGACCGTGGCCGTGATGTTTTTGCGCGAATGGCATATGGGTTTAATATTTCCATTTCATTTGCTCTTCTTCTTGCCTTTATTGAATATATTATTGGTATTCCTATTGGGGCAGCACTCGGCTATTTTGGGGGAAGATTTGATATTGTGATGCAGCGATTTATTGAGATCTGGTCATCACTTCCTTTCTTGTTCCTTATTATCATTATTGCATCTATTATCCAGCCTAGCTTTACATGGCTTGTTATATTGCTAGCGCTTTTTGGTTGGATCAGCATTACAACGTATATGCGGGCTGAATTCTACCGAGAAAAGGCTAAAGATTACGTAGCTGCTGCAATATCTATAGGGGTTCCTACGTGGAAGATAATGTTCAAGCATATCCTGCCGAATTCCCTTGTACCTATCATTACATTTTTCCCTTTTGCTATTGTGGCGGGTATTACGGCGCTTGTAGGCCTTGACTTTCTTGGCTTTGGGCTCCCGGCACCAACACCAAGCTGGGGGCAGATGATGGGAGTAGGATTGTCAAATATCACAAAATGGTGGCTTGTGATTGTACCTCTTAGCGCAATGTTTTTAACACTCCTTTGCACCGTATTTATCGGCGAAGGCGTACGTGAAGCGTTCGATCCAAAAGTATTCTCGCGCTTACGCTAGTTTTTAAAAGGTTTCGATAAGATCATTTAAAAACTGTATTATAAAAGAAACTATTTTCAACCCGTTTTTAAAAATATCTTTTAAAAACATTCAAAAGTATAACGTGGAAAACGAAAAACTTTTTCAGATAAGAAATCTTAGGACGTACTTTACTGTCGAAGGCAAGACCGCTAAAGCAGTTGACGGCGTTTCGTTTGATATTCATAAAGGCGAGGTGTTGGGGATCGTAGGTGAATCTGGTTCGGGGAAGTCTGTAACCTCACTCTCACTCATGCGCCTCATCCCGAATCCGCCGGGTAAAATTGTAGATGGTGAGATACTCTATAAGGATAAAGACCTTTTGAAAATCTCGCTGGAAGAAATGTATAAAATTCGCGGAAATGAAATTGCGATGATCTTCCAGGAGCCGATGACTTCGCTCAATCCTGTGTACAAAGTTGGCTTCCAGATTATGGAATCCATTAAAAACCATGAGAAGGTAAGTGATGCTGAAGCACGCGAGCGCGCAATCGAAATGTTACGCCTTGTAGGAATTCCTGCACCTGAGAAGCGGGTGGACGAATATCCTCATCAGTTTTCCGGAGGTATGCGCCAGCGTGTGATGATTGCCATTGCACTTTCGTGTAATCCTGCGCTCCTGATAGCCGACGAGCCTACAACAGCGCTTGATGTGACGATCCAGGCACAGATCCTTGAACTGATGCTTGAGGTAAAAAACAAACGCCAGGATGCGGCTATTTTGCTTATTACTCACGACCTGGCAGTTGTTGCTGAAACGTGCCAACGTGTGATTGTAATGTATGGCGGGAAAATACAGGAAATTGCAGAAGTGATTGATCTCTTTGATAATCCGATGCATCCATACACCCAAGGCCTAATGGCTTCTATTCCGCGCCCTGCCCTTGAAAGTGAAAAGCGGGAACGCTTAAAAGCTATCCCTGGCAATGTACCGAGTATACTGAATCTGCCTACCGGCTGTAAATTTATGACCCGCTGCCCGAAGAAAATTGATGTTTGCGAAACCGTCGAGCCGCCTCTCATGGAAATTACGCCAAACCACTTCTCACGTTGTCACCTCGTGCAGCCTGTGATGGAAGGAGGGCAGCAATATGAATAATGAAATGAATCAAAAAAACGATATACTACTTGAAGTAAAAGATCTTCACGTTCACTTCCCGGTCTTCGGAGGCGTTTTTCAAAAAAAAGTAGCTGAAGTAAAAGCTGTTGATGGTGTATCCTTCAACGTTCATCGTGGCGAAACACTTGGTGTTGTGGGGGAGTCTGGTTGTGGCAAGACAACTGTTGGACGTGCGATTATCAATGTATTAAAACATGTCTCGCCTGATGTGCACATCAGCGGCGAGATACTGTATCATGGAAAAGACGGAAGCGTTGTAGACCTGATCCATCTTAGCAAAAGTGATATGGTGAAATACAGATCCAAGATCCAGATGATCTTCCAGGATCCGTATTCATCGCTCAATTCACGACTTACCGTACAGCAGATTATCTCCGAGCCAATGGAAATCCACAGGCCGGATATGAAGAAAAAGGAAATTTATGACCGCTCTATCTGGCTTCTTGAGAAAGTAGGTTTGCAGCCTGAATATATTAATCGCTTTCCACATGAATTTTCCGGCGGGCAACGCCAGCGTATCGGCATTGCGCGTGCATTGGCAACAAATCCAGATCTTATTATCTGCGATGAACCTGTTTCGGCGCTCGACGTGTCTGTTCAAGCACAGGTGATCAACCTGATGGATGATCTGCGCGAAGAGTTTAAAATGTCGTATCTTTTTATCGCGCATGATCTTTCGGTTGTGTATCACATCAGCAATCGTATTGCCGTAATGTATCTGGGCAATCTTGCTGAGATTGGAGGCGCTGAACAAGTTTATTTCCACCCGACGCACCCGTACACGCGAGCACTTTTGTCAGCTGTTCCTGAGCCTGATCCACGGAAAGTTCGTGCGAAAAGAACAGTGCTTGTCGGTGATATCCCAACTCCATT
>DASPKH010000305.1:0-5814 GCA_035628175.1 Patescibacteria group bacterium | reverse complement strand
CTCGGAAACCCTTCCCAGATGAGTTGACGCCCGGTTTCGTCCGCATCGCCGAGCGTCACGAGGATTTCGCCGATGGAATAATCCACTTCGTCGCGAGCCGTGCCTTCTTTAAAATTTTTGGAAATCGCGCCAACCGTCGGGCAGCAATGCGTAAACGGATTTTTGGGGTTTAAAGAGCGCGCAATCGGCGAAAACGCGCCCATCATATCTATCAGCACACGACTTTTTAAAACCTCCGTTTTGCCCTCGCGCTCAATCTCAGTTACCGCCCATTTGCCATTCGTGAACACCTTTTTAAAAGCCGCGCCGTCGAGGATTTCGCCGCCCGCAGCCAGTAATTTCTCTCGCGCGATTTTTAAAAGCTCATTCGCGCTCACGGCCACGTCCAGCACATTTTCAAACCATAGCGGCTCGGCGTGATAGTCCGCATTTTCGTCAAAAAACTTCACAAAACCGCCGCGATATTTCCGCACCACGATTAGCTCTAATTCTGCCTCGTTTAAAAAACCAATCTCCACCAGCCGCCGCAGTTCCGGCATGGAAATATTCCAGTCGCGATGTGTAATCCCCACTGTAAACCTGTCAAACACCAGCACTCGCTTTTTAAATACATGCGCCATCACCGCAGCATGGAGCGTTGCCAGCCCGCCGCCCGCATACACGAGGTCGTATTCCGCCGTTGCCTTTTTAAAAAGCTCGTCCGGTATCTTTTTAAAAATCACCTTCTCAGGTTTCGCCTCAGCGCGCGCCTTCCACGAGGAGTCCAGCGCCACCAGCCGTTCAAACCAGTACGCGCCGTTCTCCATCACGCGGAAATTCTTCACCGTGAGCGGATGCGTCGCCTCGTACTTTTTTAAAAGCGATTCGTCGCCGTGCAGGTTTTGTATATCGTGGGAGCAGTTGTTCATTGTTAAAATCTATTGTAAAGGTGGAATTTCATCTGTCCAGATTGTGATTGGATTATCTAATTGAATTCCACTATTATTAATCATTGGATAGAATGTAATGCCAATTCGCTGGTTCAATTCAGACTCTGGTACAAGAATGCTGAATTCTTTTTGTTCAAGTAAATCTTGTATAAGGCGCAAATTTTGGTCATATTGGTAGGCATCAAAGTCAATTAAGACAGGCTTCATATTTCTGTTTAGTTTAAACCAGCTTGAATATGAATTATAATTTGAATTGTTTACTTTCTTACTATTTTCAGAGTTCTTATTTAAGCTAAAGCTAAGTGTATTTTTAAAAATAAATAGCGGTGTACCCCAATCTTCAGAATAATAATAAAACTTCTTTGTATAAGACGTTCTCGTTAATAAAACCGTAACACGCACCTGTCCCGTCGCACTATCGCGTTCAGTTTTTAAAACCTTCAGCGCCGGATATTCAGAATTATTCTCACCAATCGAACCGCAGCCCACAAGGCTCAAAAGCAACATCGCCATCACGAAAATTCGCATTATGGCACCTTTTAAAAAGGCGTTTTTGCCGTGCAGGTTTTGTATGTTGTGCGAACAATCTCTCATTTTTAAAACTACTTAATCGCTGGAACTGCATCGCTCCAAATTGTCATTTTTTCTAGTGATTGGTCTTTATAAAAAATATATGTTCCATACTACCAACTGTCTTTTTTCCTTATTAGAAATTTTGCTCCGACTAACGTAAAATCTTTACGTGGATTAAATTTAAAACGAACTAAAACAGTGTCTTTCAAAATGGATAAAGGCATCCATTCAGCATGAGTGCTGACAACTCCATAGCTGTTCGCCGTAGAATCCTGTGTACTAGCAAAATTGAATCCTAATTCGATTTCACTTGTATCTGAATTAGCTGAGCGTATTTTTATTAATAAATTTGTGTCAGCTGTGTTCTTTATAAAGTAAAACCAATATGTATTCTCATATTTGCCCTTCTCAACTTTTAAAAAGCGGATTTCCGGCAGGCGTTTTTCCTGTGTGGAATTGAGCGTTGTGCAATTCAGCGCAACAAGCAGAATTATGAAAAAGCTTTTTAAAAACATATCTATTCCTCGAGGTTTCTTTTAGATGTCGTTGGAGCAGTTATTAATTTGCTAAAATGCTGCTTACACTTTCGTATTTCTTCCAGCACAAGATTCCTATTCCGCTTATTCAGAATAGAAACATCGCTCATTCTTTCTTCAATGTGATTTAAAAAATCACTGTCACTGAGTTTTACAATTTCAAGAATCGCCCATGTTGTGTGTAAACTAATGAGATTTTCAAGACATTCATGGAAATTTTCAGCGCAAAAGTTTACCGTCAATCTGGCCTTAACTTGCTTTAAAGCCCATTCGCCTTCAGGCATGTGCTTAGCAAGAAATAGTAATTGATTCTCTGACAGCCTATTGAATATTGCGAGTTCACCAAGAGCATTTTGCGCTATATCTCCTACTATTTCATGGGGAATATATTCCAATAATTCCGCTAAAGTCTGTTGGTGAATTTCGCCGTTAATTTTGCGGTCGACATATTCTTTTGCGGCTAATTCTTTTAAAAATAGCAGGTCAGATTTATGTTCATCTATAAGTTTTAAAACCGAGTTCGATAGAACACTTTTATCAGAAATATCGTACGAAAATATTTCCTGTAATTCTTTATCAGAATACTTTTCAAAATCTTTACATGACAAATTATTATTCATCGTTTTTATCAGGCAACTTTTTAAAACCCTCTAAAGGATTCACCCCACCCCACGTTCCTTCCGAATCCACAACCGCAAACCGCGCAAATAATTCCTCGCTGTACCACGCTTCTTCGCGTGTGAGCCGTACGACCTCGCGGTGCTTTGCCGACCTGTACGCAAACGTCTTTATGCTTTCCTCGTCGTGCCAGAAGGAGAGTGTTGCCTGGCGGAAAAAGGGCGCTTCGCCGATGCCGATGGAGGCGATTCGCCCGCGGGCTGCATCCAGTTCGGCGCTTGTCTCAGGTACGATCCGCCAGAAGCGCCGGAGCCGTTGCGGGCGTATCGTCGCGCGCGTGAGCACGGCAACCGGAGTTTTTAAAAGAATATTCTTATCGGTTTTAAAGGGCGCAACGCCGTCCCACTTTCCGTGCGCTTGATAAGGCTGTAGCTTCACCGTCCAGTATTCATCCGAATGCTGCAAAAACTTATTAAAAAGGGGCGAGCTTTTAAAAAACTCATCAGCGGCTCTTTCCGACTCCCACACGCCGAGCAAACCGTATCGCGAAAAATCCGGCCTGATGCTGAAACCCGTTCCGCGCCCCGTGCCGAGCATTTTAAAAAACTCGAGCCCTTGCGTTTTTTTTAAAAGCGGCGGCGCAAAGGCCATCTGCGAAAAAGCCCACGCCTTTTGAAGGCCGGAATATCGGAAAAGTGTAAATGTGGTCATACGTTTTTAAAAACAAACGTACGGAATTTTTGGTGAGTTGGAGTTTTAAAAGCGGGATTATTCTTTGAAAGCTTTTTGAATTCTGGCTTCGGCTTCTTTTCTTGAAATGCCTGCATAATAATCTTCAACAAATTGATTATCGTGGCCTTCATGCGGAATTACTTCCGGCCTATTACCATATTTTGAAACAACGACATTCGCCTGAATAGAAAGTGTGTCATCATAGCCGGAATTTCGGTGCTGATATAGCCAAAATACGTCACATCCTGTTCTTCTGAATCAAAGTTTTTGACATAATCATCAAAGCTCTTTTCGCTTAATGATACCCAAATACCGTAATCCAATGTGTCACTACAATCGTAAATTTTTTGATGCAATACAGCTCGTATAAATCTGTCCGTTTGGTCTTCGTGCGTAATTACACAAAGGTCACTGTTGATTGTAGCAATTTCAATTTTATCCTCATCAGAAAGAATGTCATAATAATGAGGAGTTTTAAAAGCTATTGCTGGTAATTCTTCGTGTGATTCACCGCATTTCGAACATATGTAATCCATAATAATCTCCCGTAATAAATCAAGCCGCTTCCGTATATCGCACAATCGCCTCAAACTCCTTTTCCTTCAGCAGCTTTTCTTCTTCAATATCATAATCGTCCTGAAGCCCAAGCCAGAACTTCGGCGAATTGCCAAAGTATTTGCTGAGGCGCAATGCTGTATCAGCGGTAATCCTGCGTCGTTCTTTTAAAATCTCAGAGATGCGCGTCTGTGGAATTCCAATATCTTTAGAAAGTTTGTACGCGGAGATTTCTAAGGGAAGTAAAAACTCCTCGCGTAAGATTTCACCGGGATGTATGTTCTTTAACTTTTCCATTCTTTTGAATATTAATGATAATCAATAATTTGAACTTCAGAGGCGTTACCATTATTCCACTTAAAAATAATGCGCCACTGATCGTTAATTCTAATGCTATAAAATTCTTTTAAATTTCCTGATAACTTTTCAAGCCGATTAGAAGGAGGAATTTTTAAATCTGCAATACTAACGGAGTTATTCAGCACACGGAGTTTCCGCCTGCCTATTTCCTGGATTTCTAAGGCAGGCGTTTTAATTCGCACACCATTCCAGATTTTCTCAGTTTCTTTTGAACCAAATGAAATTATCATAATAACGCCTTGCGTTAGTAACGCTAAAGGTTTTAAAATAGTTTGTGGTTGTTAGATTAACAAGAAAACCTGTGGTTTTTAAAAGCAATTACCTCAAAGAATTTACACAATTACGCGACTCTCTACGCTCGAATTCCCTCCAACTGCACAATACTTCTATAGCAATAGTACAGCGGAATGATACCGATAACTCCAAACGAGCAGTCAATTAAGCGCCAGTAAAAAGGAATTTCTCTCACGGCTCCCGCGATGAGCGCCAGCGGAAGCACCAGCACGCACGCAATCATGCCGAACTGTATCACCCAGATATTTCTCACCGGGTCTTTTAAAGGCCCGATGAACGCAACCGCTATCACGATGTGCGCAAAGGCCAGCCAGTCCGTGCCGTAGCTTAGAAATGGATACCGTGCGTTCGTGGCTTTGACGGCGAAGTACACGTTGCTTATCCAGCTTTGAAGAGATTCGGGAAGGAAGGAAATGTTTTGGTGCGTAATCGCGAGCAGGGTTTCTATCGGGAAGGCAGTCAGCCCGCTCAGCACCAGGCCAACAATGAAAAAGATGATTAAAAACCGTATCCGGTCGCGCAGTTTTGCTTCAGTTTCCTGTTTCATAGCGTTTGTGTGGATGAATGGCACATTTCAGCGTTTGCTATTATACGTGGAAAGGTGAAAAAAATTAGCGCCGGGCGTCGTTTTTAAAAACCTATTTCACCACGGCAATGATGACGCCGAAATCACCGTCTGTCTGTAGCGAGTTTTCCTGCGGCAGATACGTACGTGACACAAGGCCGTCGAGGTAGAGCGCATTGTTGCAACCCGCCTTTTTAAAAAACTCGGCGAAATCATAAAAGTTAATCTCGCTTTTCGACATTGCAAATATCACCTTTCCATCGGGCAAAATCCCCACACCATTTCTGATATTCAGATTCGCTGAACCCTTTTTAAAAGCCGAGTGAATTGCGCCGTCAATGACGAGCATCGGGCCGGACTGCGTTGCAAACTTTATGCTCGAATCGCTTTTAAAATCTGCTGTTGTGCTTATGTGTGGAATGTTATTCGCAGTAATATAAAAAACGCCGTTCGGCTTTAAATAGAAGTTACCGCCACCGCTTGCCGTATCAAGTGGCGACAGCATTGTAAAGTTCTCAATATACAATCCCTGCGGCGAATTATCCCCTTTATACATGCCGCCGTTCATGGCAAATTCCAGCGTTTTGCCCTGCTTTTCAAACCATATTTTTACATTCCCAATACTTTTAAATTTTCGCCCCTCTTCGTCTTT
>DASPKH010000304.1:0-4639 GCA_035628175.1 Patescibacteria group bacterium | reverse complement strand
CAGGTTCCGGACGCGGAAAATCTGATACGCATGAGTCGTCGCGCAAAGGCGGCAAAAAAAGCGGAAGCAGCCAGTCGAGTTCATCCCGAAGTGAAGCCGCGAAGAAGGGATGGGAAACGCGACGGAAGAATGGGAATGCGTAATGCGTTTGAATGACACATTGAAAACCCCTCTGAGGAGATTTAAAGAAAAAAGGCAAATGTTTTAAAAACGTTTGCCTTTTCGCATTTTAAAATTCCCTTGAAAAACCCCTACTGGCTTACTGCCTTTACATTATCATCCGGCTTCCTGTCAATCAGCTTATGATACGGGTCAATCCCTACCTTTACAGGTTTCTCATTAACAACAACACGAATATTCTTGGCTTTGCTATCGATTTTATGTTTTGAAAGATACAGCTCTTTTTTCTTGCCTTCACCAAAAATACCAATGTCAATCCAGTCATTTATAGCTGCATCGGCTTCACGGCCAAGGCTATCGGCGTAGAGCTTTTGCGCCTCGATGGTGAGGTCAACGGCGTATTTGCCGTCAGGAAGTTTTTTAAATGTCGCGGCGGTTACCTTATTGTCAAAAAGCGTGATTTTTTCAAACATATCGCTGATAAGATATTGCAGCGTGTCGGGCGTAGCAGCGCGCAGGTACGAGAGAAATTCCGTTGAATTTGTGTACGGTGGCTGCTGGAATTTCACAGAGCTGATGTAATTGCGCAAAGCGCCGTTGAGCTGTTCCTCGCCAATGTAGTCACGCAGGGCGTAGAGTATCAGCGAACCTTTGTTGTAATGAATATACTGCTGATTTTCCACGAGCGCAAGCGGCACTTCCTTTTTGCGCTCAAAGGTTCGTCCGCTAAGATAGCTTTGCAGCTCGTATTTTAAAAACTTCTCAATTTTTTCGCGGCCATATTCCTTTTCCATCACCATGAGCGCTGAGTATTGCGACATGGATTCCGAGAGCAGCGTCGCGCCCTGCACATTGCCGCCGATGACCTGGTGCGCCCACCACTGGTGCGCAATTTCATGCGCCGTTACGTAAAACGGGTAGTCAATATCTTCCTCGTCGTTCGGGTCAACTTTTGCAATAAAACCCAGCGATTCAGAATACGGAATTGTATTCGGAAATGACTGTGCAAACGTCGCATAGCGCGGAAATTCCAGGATGCGGACCTGCCGATGTTGGTACGGGCTGAAATTTGCTGTATAATAATCAAGCGATTTTTTCACTGCGTGAATCATGCGGTCAATGTTATACTCGTGCCCTTTGTGGTAATACACTTCTATTGCAACATCATTCCACTTGTCGCGCCGAACCTGGTATTTTGCTGATAAAAACGAATAGAAATTTAAAATCGGCGAATCCATCGTGTAATGGAAATACCGGCGTCCCCCCTCCGTCCATTCGCGCTGCAAATATCCCGGCGCGAGCGCTATCTGGTCTGGGCTTGTGCTCACAGTTGCTTCAAAATCAATCCAATCAGCAAAATTTGAAATGTACGTATTCTGCCGCGCGTGCTGATCGTCCACCGGTGCCATGCGCTCTTTGGGTTTTAAACCGTGTTTTTTGCGCAGGTCATCGTCAGAAATTTCAGCGCCCTCGACATATCCAAGAGATGGCATTCTGTCACTATTGAAAAATGTTCCGTTGTGTACAACACTTGTGTTGATGCCGTCGTGCGAAAATCCGTCAGGTTTATAGCCAAGGTCAAAATTCATTTCGAGTGAATCATTTGGCTGGAGCGGAGTGGATAATTTATAAATGTAAAAACCGAGGCCTTTATCGTTTAAAACCACAGATGTGGGTTTTGAAAAAGCGATAGAATGAATCTTTGCATCCGAAGGCAGATTCACAAGAAGAGAGTCAATTGGCGCGCCGGACTGATTTTTTACCATGTACTTTCCACGGATTTTTAACGCTAATTGCTCAGGAAAAATATCCGCGTTCACCTTCACACTTTTTAAACGCGGCTGCACCATATTTTCAAACTTCTTGTACTTCCGCTCAAATTCCACCTGCTCTTTTTCAAGTGCTTTTGAAGATTTGTAGTCATTGAGAATATTCGTATTGTAGAAAATATAGCTTCCTGTTCCGGCAAAAACCGCGAACGTTGCGAACGATGTACTGAGAACGCCGCGGCTCAGGCGTCTTTTAAAACCAATAGTCCGTGCTTTCCATGAAGTTTCTGTCGAGCGAACCCAAAAGAGATTTGAAACAATAGCAAGAAGAACCGCAAACGCTGCCCAGTAAAAATTAAACCATAGATGTGGCCCCATAAAATGACCGTATCCGTTCATATCAGAGTATGTGTAGCCCGTATCCGCGCCGAATCGCAGCATATTGTGCTCCACACCGAGTTGAGGCAGGAATATCATGAGCAGGTAATACAGCACCATTACAAAATGCCCGGTGTACTTGTTATTGACCATCACGTGGATGAACATCGTGAGCGCGCAAATCAGCGATAGATTCAGCAGATGCAGGCCAAAAAGCTCCTTGATATAAAGGTCAATTTCAAAATTGAAGTAACCCTGAAAAGCCTGTACGAGAATGCCGCTGACCATCACAACGAAAAGCAATGCAGCCTGCACGCCTATTAACGCAATAAATTTGCTTAAAAATGGCATCCAGCCGGCAGTCGGTAGTGCGTCATAAATCTGGTCAATACGTAGTTCGCGCTCTTTCCAAACAAGTTGTCCGGCATAAAATGTTATGATTATTATCTGAAAAAGGATAAAGCTGCCGACACCCAACGATAAAACAGAATATGTCACCGGGTACACGCTCGTTCCATAAAGCGAATTGAGCTGCGTGGCGCTAATGAAAATAAAGATTACGCCGGCAAACCCAATGATGATAAAATACATGTCCATCACAATCCCGCGAAACTCCTCACTTGCTGTGCGGAACATCTGAAATAGCGAGTTTTTAAAAGAAAAGTGTTGCGAGACTTTTGGCAAAATGAGCGCATGCGCCGGAGCTTCAACGACTTCAGCTTCACGGATTTTTTTGCTTTTCTTTTCCGAGACAAATTGCCCAAAGGAGAATTTTTTAAAAACAAAACCAAGAATGAACAGCCCGATTCCAGTCCAGATGGCGCGGTTTAAAAGAATATTGCCTCGAAATGGTACGAGCAGCGTGTTTTGCTCGGCAACTGTCCAGTACCGGGTTTCCAAATCAGTTGCTGCATTTCCAAACGGGTCAATCAGCGCTGCAAGCGTTTCATTTTCAATATTGCTCAGCAGGTTTCCAGCGGCAAGGTAGCCGAGCAGGAGCACAATTGCAGCGACATACGTTGCAAGAATATTGCGGCTAATCGTGGCAAGCGCAAAAAACATCGCGCCAATAAAAATCGTATTAGGAATGACTGCCACGAAATACGGCTGAAGGTAAGCAAGCAAATTGTACGGCCCAAACCTCGTACGGTCGAGCCATGGCATGAACGACCCAATAAAAAGCCCAAGCGCGATTCCCGTAAAAATCAGCATTACAACAAGCATCGAACCCGCAAAACGTCCGCCGAGATAGCCGAATTTTGAAATCGGTGCCGTGTAGAAAAGCGCGTGCGTATTGTGTTCGTAATCCCTGTAAACAGCCGTTCCAACAATCGCCGCAATAATCATCACACCGAAATAGCTGAAAATCGAAATAATAGCGAAGGTCGGCGAGGGCGCATTTGCAAAAACCTTACTACTGCTACCGCCAACGCTCACGTTTTCAAAGGCTCCTGCCGTTGCATTTATCGCTAGGAAACCAAGCGCAAAAAATATCACAAAATAAATATATGTCGAGATGCGACTGAAATGATACTTCAATTCAAACCGGAAAAATTCACCAAACATAGCTCCTCCTTTTAAAGACTTTCGGTTAATTGAGGAACAGTTTCGCGGGTTTTCATCGTGGCGAAATACACATCTTCCAACGTCGGCGCGATTGACTCAAACGATGAATCCGGCTCAACATCGCTATACACATGCAGCAGCGTCCGCCCCGCAAAAAGCCGCGTGGAAATCACCGGGTATATTTTCTGATGCGCCTCGACTTCACTTTTCTCAACAATCTTCCGCCAGATTTTCCCTTTATAATCTTCCAGCACTTTTAAAGGCTCGCCTGTGAGCTGCACTTCGCCTTTAAAAATAATCGCCATATTGCTGCACAAATCGCTCACATCTTCTACGATATGCGTGGAAAGAATCACGATAATATTCTCACCAATTTCACTCAGCAAATTGTGAAAGCGAATGCGCTCCGCCGGGTCAAGTCCTGCTGTCGGCTCATCTACAATGATCAGTTTCGGATTGCCCAAGAGCGCCTGCGCAATGCCAAAACGCTGCTTCATCCCGCCGGAAAATCCACCGATATGCTTTTTGCGGACGTGGTAGAGATTCGTTTGCATGAGCAGGGATTTTACTGAATCCTTGCGCTCACGGCTATTCGTAATTCCTTTTAAAAGCGCAAAATGCTCCAGCATATCTTCCGCAGACACCTTCGGGTACACGCCAAATTCCTGTGGCAGGTAACCAAGAACACGTCGCACTTCGTCTTTCTGCTGCAAAACATCAATTTCCCCAAGAGTAATACTGCCCGAATCGGGTTCCTGCAATGTAGCAATTGTGCGCATCAGCGTGGATTTCCCCGCGCCGTTAGG
>DASPKH010000303.1:0-3565 GCA_035628175.1 Patescibacteria group bacterium | reverse complement strand
TCATAACCCGAAGGTTGTAGGTTCGAGTCCTGCTCCCGCTACAAAAAGAAAACCCTTGTAAATTTATTACAAGGGTTTTCTTTTTTTTAAACCCGCCTTATTTTTGTACTTCACTTTTTTGCAATTCCCTCCATTCGTCTTCCAGAATCGCCATTTCGACCAGTGTCCAATATTCATCTCCTTCATATAAAAAAACATCGCGCAGCCGTCCTTCTATTTTAAAGCCACATTTTTCGTAACAGCGAATAGCAGCGTCATTTCCTTCATACACACCAAGGCTGATCCGGTGTAGCTCCAGACTTTCAAAACCAAGTTTTAAAATACAATTTATCATCTGCTGGCAAATTCCTTTTCCACGCGCAGCCGTTTTGCCGACAAGAACGCGACTGATACGCGCGGATTTATTCGTCCAGCTGATGCTGCCAATGGAAATATGCCCAACGGTTTCACCGGTTTCAGTATCAACAGCTTTATATACAAATGTATCTGAATTTGCCATGTCATTGGTGCCTTCCACGTACCATTCCAGGCTTTCTTCTGTAAGAGGAAAACGGAAAAGCGCTCCTGCCCAGCTCGTTAGAAGCCGCTCATTATCTACCCATTCTATTAGCTGTGCAAAATCTTCTTTTTTAAAAGTTTCGAGTTTTATCATATTCTTTTTAAAAGTTTCAGGCTTTACGATATTTTTCTAATTCCTACCTAACCTGTGTAACATATATTATTAGAAAACAAGTTTTCACATTCAGAGGCTCATTATAAAACTTTAAACATGTAGAAATCCATTACCTATATTGAACTTAGACATGTGATACCCCTAGAGAGATCTTTATAAAACTTTTCAACGTAAGATAAATGATTAATATTTTAGCTAGATCAAAACGAATTAACGCCATACAGGAAACCTCTTACACTTAAATAAAGCATAAGAGGTTTCCTGTTTTAAAAGCAATTTTAAGCTACTGTTTTATAAAATTCTTCGTTGTAATCCTCCCTGCGCCATCTGTGCATTTCATAACAAAAACTCCTACTGGAAGTTCTTTAATAGATATATGCACACTATCTTCTGTGAATGTTTTAATCTCTGTTAGCTTCAATCCTAACTGATTAAAAATCGCAATCGTGCCCTCGCGGAAATTCTGTGGCAAGTGCACGGAAATTGTATTCTGCGCGGGGTTTGGAAATATTTCAAAGGAATTGTTTTTAAACCCTTCCTCCACAGAAAGAACTAGACCGCTTGCACTGATTTTTAAAAGATCGTTGTAGGGTGGATTCACAACAACCGTATTCGGCATATTTTTCGCGGGCCAGCGAACAACAATGGAATCAATCGTAGAATTCTGCCCGAGGCCAAATGTTTTAACAACAGACTGCTGCGCTCCGAAATGCCCTTGCCCAAGCTGCACTTCACGGATCTGCGCTGTGCCACCGGAATACAGAGTAATGCGCGCACCAACTGCATTTTTATTCACGCCCGTTGGTGCGATGAGTTTTACATTCACGCGGTTACTCTTATCGCCAATTTTATTTTCCACAAGCGCCAGATCACTTACGGTTTTCCCGGCTTTGCGCCAAAGCTCCACCAGCAGATCTTCGTCGCCGTCGAGATCATAATCTATTGGGCGAATATTATGCGTTTCTTTTAGCCACAGGAGTTCTGTCTCAGGCGTAATATCATCAAACTTACCCACGGTATTCTGGTGAAGAATATATGCACGATCGGTATTGGGAAGATAAACAGCCTGAGCAATAGCAAAATCAAGCTTACCATCATTATCAATTTCAAACCAGGAACCATCCTGATCGCCAAGATGCGATGAGCGTGAAACATTATCGCGTGTAAACCTCGTAATATCCCGTTCAAGCCGGTAGCCATTTTGCATACCCTGGTTTATGGAAATAAGCGTTCGCGCTTCGTTGCCATCAAGTCCGCCATGCACGAGCACCTGCGCTATGTCCATATCACCGTCATTATCAAAGTCGGCTGGTTGAGCAGCCCATTGGCATGTAGCCTGGTTATTGTCACCGCCCAGAAGGGATGAGTATTTTGCGATAGTAGCCATATCGGTGAATGTTCCGTTGCCATTATTTTTCCACAAACTGCCACCGCTACGGCAATATGCTGATGTAAAAACATCGGGCCAGCCATCATTATTCCAGTCAGTAGAGCTGGAGCCGTGCATGGGGTATTTCACATTGCTGATACCTGCGCTCTGGCTTACATTTTCAAAAGTACCATCGCCTCGTCCCTTCATCAGGTAATCTTGGTGAAATATATTGTTAGTCAGATCTTCAAAATACGTTGGAATATAAATATCAAGATTTCCATCAAGGTCAAAATCCAAAAACGTAAAGCCCACCACATTAATCAACCCAAGCTCATTTAGTCCATTATCCGGTACAAGCGTAAAATGCCCCTGCCCGTCACCCAGCATCACATCGCACCGGTCAAATGGAAATAAAAAACTTTCCAGTTTATGATACCACGGCCCCGTCACAAGATCCATATTTCCGTCATTGTTTACGTCGGCCATTGTAGCGCAGCTGAATACACGTCCTGTGTCGCCCACAGCGCTGGTGAAAATTCCTGAACCTTCTGTCACGTCTTTAAAGATTCTGTCCTTCGGGTTTGCTGAAGCTGGATCCTGGATATTCATGTAAAGCTTTGTTAGCTTTTGCTGCGTGGAAATTGAGCCTTGGCTATTAATAAGCATTAGGTCGGGATAATCGTCATTATTGAGGTCTACAACATTAATCCGAAATGCCTTCGCGCCTGTTAATCCCACCTTTGCCGTTGCATCGGAAAACCACGTAGCATCCTGCGCTAACGATACTGATGGCAGGAAAAGAAAAGCCAAAAGAGTAGAATATTTTTTCATGCTTTAAAAATTTGTTTTATAAAGAGATTTTTAAAATTCCTACAATCTCCTACTTTTTCCCCTGAATTACAAATAAAAAAATACTTATGCCATTAGCTTTTTAAAACTCTTTGTTAAAAAGTACGTTTCTTCTAGAGTTTTATATTTTAAAAGCTATTTAAGTTCAATTCCCTTTCATGCAATTTTTCTTTTCTACAATTCTCTGGTTAGCTTTTTCGGTTTCTGCAATCTATGCACAGCAGGGCGTCGTTTCAGGCATTATTACCAGCTCGGGCACTGCCCAGCCGTTGCGCTTTGTAACAGTGCGCGCCGAAGGAACAAAAAATGGTACAATGTCTACAACGGGAGGCAGATATCTTTTAAAACTGCCAAAAGGTGAATATACTCTCAGCTTTTCAATGGTGGGATACGAGACTTTCCGGAAAAAAATCGTTTTAAAGGATTCTGTGCAGCTGAATGTTGCGCTGCAAGAGGCTGCATTTATATCGTCCGAGGTTGTGGTGACAGCTGAAGATCCGGCGGTTGCTATTATGCGGAAAGTTTTAAAACGCAAGAAAGAGCAGCGCAGTAAGATCAATTCGTATTCCTACATGCTCTACACAAAGTTCGTTGTAAGCGCAGATTCTACCACCGCCGGGCGCTCCAGCAGCTCGGGCGACACGGCTATCATTTCTATTCTGGAGTCATTT
>DASPKH010000302.1:0-5206 GCA_035628175.1 Patescibacteria group bacterium | reverse complement strand
CATTCCACCAACAGTGGGCGGTCACCCTTGCCGTCCCACCAACCCGTTTTAAAAAGAATCATCCACCGTGACCACCCAACGCCGGGCGGGTTTTAAACCGCCCCTACAAATACACTCCTCGGTAGGGCAGCTTTAAAAGCTGCCCGCACGTCAAACCTACGCGTCTGTCATTCCCGCGCAGGCGGAAATCCACAACCCCAAAAGTTCGCGTCACCCACACGTCCGTCATTCTGAGGCGCGGTCTTCCGCAACGAAGAATCTCAAACACAAACTATCGCGTCCTCCATGTTCGAGATTCTTCGCTACACTTCAGAATGACGACTTATAAGAAATGTCATTCCCGCGCAGGCGGGAATCCACACTCCAAAAGTTCGCGTCAATATTCTTTTCACTATATTGCAACCAAAAACATGAAAATCATTCTCATAGCATTATTGCTTTTAAGCATCATCTCATGCAGCGAAGAAGCCGAAAAGCAACCTCGCAAAAATGAAATTACGAAAGTGTCATATGGGCATGGCTCTGTGTGGACGGGGAAGGTGTATCAAGTTGAAATTGATAGTTCGTTGAATTACAAGTTATTTAAAATTGAAATAGGCAAGCCGAATCAAAATTATACTGGTAAAATTTCATGGCAGATGTGGGATTCGCTCAATATCAAATTTGAAAGACTCGGTTACAGCAAGCTTGATACGATAGGATGCGTCGCAGTTGACGGCCCCGAGGCGGGATTAATAGTTTTTAAAAATGGCAGGAGTTTTAAAGGATATCACTGTTTTAAAAATTTTCCGGAAGGTTTTAATGAAGCTATTGATTGGCTGATTGCAACACAGGAAAAGGTAGCTTTAAAGGAGACGGCTGATAGTCTCTCTTTTGAATTTCCTATTATGCCTTTTGCTCCTGCACCTGTACTGCCACGAAACAAGCTTAAGTAGATTATCTTTCAAAAATCACCGCCCACCGCTCAAAGCTCACTGCCCAAAAGTTAGGTTATCACCCCAATTTCCGCTAATTTTGCAGTTCTCAAATCTTTTTAAAAGCATTAAAAAAATCGAAATAACGTGAAATTATATCTCGACGGAAATTCGCTCACAATACAAGACTTCTGGAACGTAGTTCACACCAAAAACTCGCAACTCGCGCTCACAGACGACGCTAAAGCAAAGGTGCTTAAAGCACGCGCGCTCGTGGACAAATGGACGGCGGAAGGCAAAGTGATTTACGGCATCACAACCGGCTTCGGCGAGTTCGCCAATGTGAATATCCCGCCCGACCAGCTAGAGGAATTGCAGGAAAATCTCATCCTCTCGCACAGCGTCGGCTCCGGCGCGTGGATGCCCGAAAACATCGTTCGCGGCATGCTGCTCTTGCGCATCAACGCGCTCGCGAAAGGGCATTCCGGCATCCGCCTTGAAACGCTTGAAGCGCTTATCGGCATGTTCAATCACGGCATTATTCCGGCAGTTCCGGAGCAGGGTTCGGTTGGCTCAAGCGGCGATTTGGTGCAGCTTTCGCACATTGCGCTCGCGCTCATCGGCAAAGGAAAATGTATCGTGGATGGCGCTTTAAAAAATTCAGCAGAAGTTTTAAAAAGTGTCGGCATCGAGCCGGTTCGTCTCAAGGCAAAGGAAGGACTTGCCCTCATCAACGGCACGCAAATGATGTGTTCCTACGGTGCGCACGCGATTTTTAAAGCGTATCATCTTTCGCGTGTGGCGGATGTGGCAGGTGCCTTTACGCTTGATGCACTGCGTGGCACTGACCGCGCGTACGACGCACGCCTTCATGCGCTTCGCCCGTACACAGGCCAGCAGGCGTCGGCACAGCTTTTAAAAGAACTGCTCTCGGGCAGCGAAATCCGCGAATCTCACCGCATTGGCGATGCGCGCGTGCAGGACGCGTACTCACTGCGCTGTATGCCGCAGGTGCATGGCGCCTCGCGCGACACGATTGACCACGTTTTAAAAATCATTACAACCGAAATCAATTCCGCGAACGACAATCCGCTCATTTTTCCTGAAGAGGAGGACCATCTGGAAGGCGGGAATTTCCACGGGCAACCACTTGCGCTTGCGCTGGATTTCCTTACGATTGCCTGCGCGGAATTTGCCAATATTTCCGAGCGCCGCACCGAACGTATGGTGAATGGCGCGCTCAGCAGCGGTTTGCCGCGGTTCCTCACGAAGCGCGGCGGGGTGCAGTCGGGCATGATGATTGCGCAATACACGTCCGCTTCGATTGTTTCTGAGAATAAAGTTTTGTCGCACCCGGCGAGCGTGGATTCCATCCCGACCTCGGCGAACCAGGAAGACCATAATTCAATGGGCAGCATCTCCGCGCAGAAATGCTGGAAAGTCGTCAATAACCTGCAAACCGTGCTCGCGATTGAATTGCTGTGCGCCGCACAGGCCATTGATTTTCTCCGTCCTTTAAAAAGCAGCCCGCGCCTTGAGGCCGTTCACGCCGCCATCCGCACCCGCGTTCCGTTTGCGGAAACCGACCGTGTGCTGTTTGACGATATTCAGGAGATTCGTGAGCTGATTGAGAGTGGTGAGATTTTAAAAGCAGCGAATGTAAGTTAGTGAGCTTTGTGATTGCGCTGAATTTTTAAAATTGTCATTCTGAGCGGAGCGAAGAATCTACGTCAGAATGACTAAACGCAAACTTCTGACGTAGATTCTTCGCGCTGCTCAGAATGACAAACTCAGCAAATAGTTTTTAAAAACATGACGGCAGAAGAGCATTATGAATCGCATCTTGCACATTTCTACTCGTGGATGGCGGGCGATTTTACACCGGCAGTCGAAAAGCAACGTGATTTCTTTTTAAAACATGATATTATTCCAAAGGCAAACGGCATTGCAATTGACCTCGGCGCAGGACACGGAATTCAAACGCTGGCACTTTTAAAAAGCGGTTTTTCTGTTACGGCAATTGATTTCAGCGAGATTCTTTTAAAAGAATTGGAGCAAAATTGCGCAGGTTTTCCGGTCAATGTTTTTAAAGATGATATTCGGAATATTGGCAAATACGCATTTTTAAAACCCGAATTAATCGTCTGCTGTGGCGACACAATCACGCATCTCGACAATCTCGCCGATGTGCAAAAGTTTTTAAAAGATTGCGCTCAGGCATTAGCGCCGAATGGCAAATTGCTACTGACATTTCGCGATTATACGCAGGAGCTGCGCGGCGAAAATCGCTTTATTCCGGTGAAGTCCGATGATACGAGGATTCTGACCTGTATTTTGGAGCATGAAGAGGAATTCGTCAACATCACGGATTTGCTTCATGAGCGAAGTGAAACGGGTTGGAAACAGAAAGTGAGTTCGTACCGGAAAGTTCGTTTACAACCGGAAATGGTTGTAGATTTTTTGCAGGAAAATGGTTTTAAAATTGAGCTGAATGAAGTGGTTGAGCGGATGAATGTGATTATTGCTTTAAAGAATTAAAGATATGCTTTTAAAAACTGCCTTCATATTGATTTTATTGACTCTTGCAAGTTGCACAACTGGAAATCGCGGCGTGTTTTTTAAAGAAATGTCAGCAAAACCAGAATTAACTTTAAACGGAAATTTCCTCACTGTAAAAACTTCCAACTCAATAGAAAATTCAGCTTTAAAAATTCATGCAATTCATCTTTCAGCAGAGGAAGCTACAAAGCAAATTTACCTTTCTGCGGAACAGGCTCTGAATAAGGATTATAAAGATACTTATGTTTTAAATCTTGCTGGTTTTAAAATTTCTGAGCCAGAGAAATATTCGTTTTACTGGATTGACCCGGATAAAAATTTGACGAAACTTGATTTTTAAAAACAAATAAATTTTTCAAAAAACTGAAATAAAATTTTTCACGTACTTTTTAAAAGGAAAGCAAAATGGAATTATACGTAGACTCGGCGAATATTGACGAAATCCGCCACGCAGCGTCGCTCGGCATCCTGAGCGGCGTCACGACTAACCCGTCGCTCATCGCGAAGGAAGACCCGAATGTGGATGTGAAGCAGCGCATTCTTGAGATTTATGAGCTGGTGGGCGGGCACCTTTCGGTGGAAGTGATTTCGACGGATACGGCCGGAATGCTGAAGGAAGCGGACGAAATTCTTGAGTGGTTTCCGAATGCAACGATTAAAATCCCGATGATCGCCGATGGCCTCGCTGCTGTGAAAAAACTTTCGTCACAGAATATCCCGACGAACGTAACGCTGATTTTCAGTCCGGCGCAGGCACTGGCGGCCCATGCTGCGGGCGCGACGTATGTGAGCGTGTTTGTAGGCCGCGTGGATGACATTTCGCTGAACGGCATGGATATTATTCGCGACGTGCGCGACATCTGGGACGTCCAGGGGCTGGATTCAAAAATCCTAGCGGCGTCTATCCGTCATCCGATGCACATTGTCGAGAGCGCAAAAGCCGGTGCGCATATTGCGACAATCCCATATAAAGTTTTGATGCAGTCGCTGAAACATCCTCTTACGGATTCTGGTTTGGCGAGCTTCCTCAGTGATTATAAAAAGAACCAGGAAGCGCGTCAGAAGCTGATGGGGCGGATTTAAATTTTTAAAAGCTGTTGGTATTTGGCTGTTAGCTTTTAAAGAGTTAATTGTTGAATTATTTTAAAAAGCCTAATAGGCAGTAGCTAATAGCAAAATATAAAAAAATGAAATCGCTTATTACCGCAGCACTATTCTTAATGGCTTTTAGTGTGCAGGCAATTACGAATCACGCGCCGGATTTCAAGTTAGAAGACCAGTTCTCAAAGGAACATTCATCAAAAAAGTTTGAAGGGAAGAGCGTAATCTACACGATTACAGACCGCACCGGAGCTGAATATATGGAAAATTGGATAATAGCGCTGAAGCCTTTTAAAAGTAGAGTTGATTTGGTTGCGGTAGCGAATGTAAAAGGTGTACCAGGGCTTTTGAAAGGTTTTGTGCGCGGGAAATTCCGTGATGTGTATTCGTATCCGATTCTGATGGACTGGGACGCAAAACTGTGGGAGCATTTCGGTTGCAGAGAAGGCGTTCCGACAGTAGTCCATGTGGATGGATCCAACGTGGTGCGTTTTAAAATTTCCGGCAAAGGCACAGAAGCTGAAGTGAAGAAATTACGTGATGAGTTGAATAAACTGGTCGCTGCGCAATGAGCATTTTAAAAGTGATAGTTTGTGTTTTAAAGGCCGGTTTCCTGATGGATTCCGGCTTTT
>DASPKH010000301.1:0-3182 GCA_035628175.1 Patescibacteria group bacterium | reverse complement strand
ATAAATCCATCGATGTGATGTTCCAGCCAGCACAAGAAGCCCGCTAAATAACAACTCAAAAGAATAGATCTCAGCCGTTGCCCCGGAAAACCAGGCCATCGGGTTTACCAGAATAAAAAGCGTAATAATAAGTGCGCAACCGCTGGAAAACCATTTTTTAAAAAGCCAAAAAAAAACTGAGGAAGAGAGCGAGGAAAATAGAATAGAAGCAGCAATTCCCGGGGAGGCTGTAATAGATGACAGTACTTTTAAAAAAACAACGTAGAGTATATAGCCCGGAAGGTGAGGCCTGTCGTGCTGAACGGAATAATCGCGAACTGCAAGTGCGAAATTCCCTGAATCAAATGTGAGATTGCCAAATTCAAAATCAGCAACTGCCAGGCGCAGTAAAGCCGTACTAAACATTAGCCCCAATGCAATGAAATACGGCTTTTTCATAATTGAAAGCATTTTTAAAAAGCCAGTCGCTGTCCGCCAATCCACACATTTTCTACGTGATTTGTGCCGAAGTGATACACGAGATTGGCATAATCCGGTGTGTCGAGCATGATGATGTCAGCGCTTTTGGCTACTTCCAGGCTGCCTGTCTGCTGTGAAAGGCCAAGGGCTTCTGCGCCGTTGAGCGTAGCGGCAGTGATGGCTTCCTCAACTGACATTTTCATGTTGGTGCAGGCAAGCGAAAGTATGAGTTGCATGTTTTCACAAAAGCACGAGCCCGGATTGCAGTCTGTTGCAAGTGCTGTTTTTACACCTGCGTCAATGATCTTTCGCGCAGGTGCGTAGGGAAGTTTCAGCGTATATGCTGTTCCCGGAAGGAGCGTAGCCACAGTGCCGGAACTTTTTAAAGCTTCAATCCCGGAATCAGAAATAAACAGCAGGTGATCAGCCGATTTCGCGCCCAATTTTGCGCCCAGTGCTGCCGCCTCGACATTGCTCAGCTCATCGGCATGAATACGGAGTTTTAAACCATGTTTAAGTGCTGTTGTAAAAATGCGTTCAGTTTCTTCCAGCGTAAAATAGCCTGTGTCGGTGAAAGCATCGCAATATTCTGCAAGGCCTTCTTCGGCAACAGCCGGGATCATTTCATTGCAGACCAGATCAATATATTGTTCTCGGTTTTCACGGAATTCCGGTGGGATATCATGGGCACCAAGAAATGTCGTTACGATTTTTAAAGGCAACTCGCTTTGCAAAAGTTTTGCCGCGCGCAGCTGGTTCAGTTCGCTCTCGAGCGTCAAGCCGTAACCGCTTTTTATTTCCATTGTCGTCGTGCCCATGCGCATTGCACTGTGAGCAAGTTTTCTGCCTGTCTCAGCTAATTGCTCCACACCTGATTCACGAACAGCGCGCATCGTTTTTAAAATGCCGCCGCCTTCAGCAGCGATCGTCTGGTAACTTTCGCCACGCAGCCTGCGAGCAAATTCATCCGCACGCGAGCCTGCAAAAACAATATGAGTGTGTGAATCCACGAAGCCAGGCATCACCGTTTTGCCCGTTCCGTCAAGAATTGTGTTTGCTTTGAGCTCCCCATTTTTAAAGAGCTCTTCCGCTTCATCTGTTGTGCCGACCCATTCAATTTTTTCTTTAAAAAGAATAGCACCGTTTTTGATTTCACCAATGTCATTCATTTCTGCGCCGGTTTTAAAACCTTTGCCGGCCGAATTGACTGTGATAAGCGAGGAGATATTTTTTAAAAGTGTAGGCATTTTTCCATAAACCGTGATGCGTTAACTATAATGCATTTTTAAAATTTATAACTATACTGAAAGCCAGGTTTAAAACTTTCTATTCCTTATTCATAATTTTTACGTGAATTGTAAAATCTCAAAGTTAATAGCTAACTGCTCAATTTTAAAGCCACTTCCCCCTATGCTCTGTACGTATCTGCGAAACGGCTTTTTTCACATCTTGCACGCGGTCTTTCGGGCAAACGAGAACGGCGTCGTCGGTGACGACGACGACCAAATCCTGTACGCCGATGGCCGAAACGATCATATTTGTATTATCAGAGGAATTGATGACGATGGAATTTTTCGTGTCTACGAGCGCTACAGTACCCGACTTTACATTTCCTTCATTGGAGCGCGCCTGCGTACGGTCAAGCGAATCCCACGATCCAACGTCGTCCCACGGGAAAAGCGCTTTGGCAACAGCGACATTTTCAGCTTTTTCCATGATGGCATAGTCAATAGAGATATCCGGGAATTTTTCAAAGATTGGCTTGACATCTTCTACAGCACCTTCGTGAGCAATTTCCGTCTGACCGCTAAAAGCTTCGCGCATTTCCTCGTAATGTTCGCCGACGGCAGGCAGATATTCCTTTACAGCATCGCGAAACGTGTCGAGCCGCCAGAAGAACATGCCACTATTCCAGAGGTAATTGCCTGATTCGATAAACTCAAGTGCTGTTTCATAATTCGGTTTTTCGCGGAAACGTACAACCGGACGGACGGGAACGTCGCTTTCATCATCAAAAAGTTTTTCTATTTCTATATAGCCATAACCTGTTTCAGGCCGTGTAGGCTGTATGCCTATCGTGACAAGTGAGGGCTCTCCTTCAGCAAATTTCAAAGCCGTATCCACTGTTTTTAAAAACATTTTTTGATCGCCAATATGATGGTCTGCTGTGAGCACAGCAACGGAGATCTGCTTTGGCGAAATATGCTGTTCGGAATATTTTTCAGCGATAAAAGCTGTCGCCATGGCAAGGCACGGTGCAGTGTTTCTTTTAAAAGGTTCGGCCACGATGTTCTGCGGGGGCAAATTGGTCAGCGTGTCGCGCAGCGGCTGGAGAAGAATTTCGCTTGTAAAAATAAACACATCTTCAGGAGCAATAATAGGGGCAATTCTGTCAATTGCTTCCTCGATCATCGTTTTGTCAACGTGCGTGAGTTTTAAAAGCTGTTTAGGTTTTTTCATGCGGCTGAGCGGCCAGAATCGTTCTCCGGAGCCGCCCGCCATGATGAGTGCTACGCGTTTTATAGAATTCATGAGGTGATTTTGAAAAGAAATTTAAACAGTGATCGGTGTGAAATTCAGCATTGGCCGTTTTAAAAGGGCAGAGGCAATCTGAACGGCATTTGTCGCAGCGCCTTTGCGAAGATTATCAGCTACAATCCAAAGATGTGCGCCATTTATCACGGAATCGTCCATGCGAACCCGGCCAACGAAAACGGCATCTT
>DASPKH010000300.1:0-4413 GCA_035628175.1 Patescibacteria group bacterium | reverse complement strand
AGTCTTCCCGATCGGCGGTTACGTAAAGATCGTTGGAATGGTAGACGAGAGTATGGATACGGACTTCGTTGAAAAACCGCCTCAGCCTTGGGAATTCCGTTCAAAGAATACGCTTCAGAAAGCCTTCATGATCTCTGCAGGCGTTATAATGAATTTCTTGCTGGCAATCCTTATCTTCGCAGGAATTGCATACTTTGAGGGGAAAACTGCAGCTAAAACAACAACAATAGAATATGTAGAACCCAAAAGTCCGGCAGAAGAGGTTGGTTTTAAAAGTGGTGATAAGATACTGGCAATTGATGGAAAACCGGTACTCACCTGGGATGAAGTAATGAACAGTCTGGCTTTAAAAAACTCAGTAAGCCGAGTAGAGTTTGAGCGCGAAGGTGTGAAGCAGAGTTTGAATGTAAGCAGCTCTAAATTCTTCACAGCGATTTCAAAACAGGAAAGCCCTGGCTTAAACCCATCAGGTACGCGCACAATAATACAGATTGTTGAGACTCTACGCCCAGCCGGGAAAGCAGGTTTAAAAACAGGTGATACGATTATTTCAATTAATAATCAGCCTGTATTGACGAATGCCCAATTTATGAATATTGTCAGTTCTAATAAAGAAACCGCACTTCCCTTCGTTTGGAAGCGCGGTGATCAGATAATGCAGGCAATGATCGCACCAGACAAAACAGGTAAAATCGGCGTCCAGATTGGACAGGCATACACAGGCCCGATTTTAAAAACTAGTTATGGTGTTTTTGAATCTTTAGAGATGGGCTGGAATTCGATGATCAATGCAATTAAATTGCAAATCAGTGGCGTAGTCAGTATTTTTCAAGGAAAAGTAGCCGTTAAACAGGCAATGGGCGGCCCGGTGATGATCGCTAAGATGGCAACCCAGACTGCCGGTATGGGTCTCATTACTTTCTTAAGCTTTATGGCGATGCTTTCTGTAACACTAGCTGTAATGAATATTTTGCCACTACCGGCTCTTGACGGCGGCCACCTGGTATTTATCATTCTGGAAGGCGTCTTCCGTCGTGAGATCCCGGCTAAGATCAAGATTGGTTTCCAGCAGGTGGGTGTATTTATGCTGCTTGCGCTGATGGTTTTTGTAATGTATAATGATTTGACGCGATAAGCTTTTTACAATCCTTTTAAAAACTTCCGTATTTTTGAAGCGCAGGGATAATTTTCCTGCGCTTTTTCTATTTTACAAACTAATCAGACAGCTCAAGCTCCAAATGAATATTCTCGTAACCAATGACGACGGCATCAACTCAAACGGCATTCTCGCATTAGTCAATGCTTTAAAAAAATTAGGAAAAGTTACTGTAATAGCCCCTGATAGACAACAGAGTGCAGTTGGACATGCCGTCACCGTCAGCAGCCCGCTCCGAGCAACGCCTGTGCATAAAAACGATGAATTCTTTGGCTATGCAATTAATGGCACGCCTGCTGACTGCGTGAAGCTCGGCATTTCAACGCTGCTTGAAGAAAAACCTGATCTTGTTGTTTCTGGCATCAATCATGGGCCGAATCTTTCCATCAATATTCTGTATTCAGGCACTGTTTCTGCGGCAACAGAAGCGACAATGATGGGCTATCCCTCAATTGCCGTTTCGCTTGACTCATTTGACGAAAAGGAAGACTGCCTTGTAGCGGCTGAATATGCAGCGATCGTTGCAGAAAAAGTTTTAAAAACAGGTTTGCCAAAAGGTACGTTGATAAACGTAAATGTTCCGCATTTAAAAAAGGAAGAAATCAAAGGAATAAAGCTTACGAAACAGGCGAATTCGCAGTGGCAGGATTCGTACGAGCGGCGCCAAGATCCGCGTGGGCAGGAGTATTTCTGGCTGACGGGTGTGTATATCACTTCAAGTGACGACCCGGATAATGATGACAGTTCTGTAGCTGAAGGATGGGTTTCCGTCACTCCAGTGTACTACCGCATGACAGATCACGAGTTTTTAAAAGAAATGAAGGCAAGTTTTGGTCTGTAAACAATGAGCATTTTCCGTTTCAAAGGATTATGGTGTGATATTCATTTGCTCTACACTTACAAAAACCTCCTCCACCGTGATTGTATTGATGCAGTTGCGGTGGCCGCATGTGTGGAGGTTGTAATTAGGGTTGATCATTCCGATGCTGACACACGGGCTACACGGCAGATTTTTCCAAATATCAAGATGTGGGGCTTTAAGAGCTTTATAGCCCCAGAAATCCGTCATTCCAAAAATCCTCACCGTTGGAACACCAATACTGATAGCGATATGCCCCACACCGGAGTCATTGCCAATTACGATATTGCAGCGTTTTAAAACGCCGAGTGTTGGATCAAGCGTCCAGCGAGATTTGCCTGAGGGCGGAATGACAGCAAAAGCGTTTTCGCCAATATCCGACGCTAATTCTTTTAAAAATTGTGCTTCATTCTCCGCACCCAAAATCAGGATTTTCGCACTGTGCTGTTTCTGTAAAAGTTTTGCCAGCTCAATAAATTTCTCCCTTCCCCACGATTTCCAAGACTGCACGTACCCCACGGAAGCATGAATCCCAACGACAAAATCAGCATCATTAACACCAATTTTTAAAAGCATTTCACGCGCTTCGATCATACTGTTTTCAGCAACAGGAAGCGAAATATCATTGTTAAAATTATTCCTGTCAATATCAGCCGCTTTTAAAAGTGAGCGATACCGGTCAATTTCATGCGTTTTGTCAAAACCTTTTAAATGGGCAGGAAAATTTAGTATCCAGTTCGGGCGGGGCTGCCACCATGTATGCCAGGGCACGACATGCCCGATGCGCGCTGGAATCTTTAAAAGCACAGGCAAAAAGTACTGAAGCGGCGTGACATGAATACAGATCGCCGTATCGAAATTACGTTTGATCAGCTCCTTATTAAACTCATACCGCTCCGTTGCACTCGCCTCCTTAAACTCAAAAAACAGCGTTTCTGAAACGCAGCCGGACATTTCGAGTGCTTCCCACGCAGTGCTTTTTCGCGAGGCGACAACCGTAATTTCTGACTGCGGAAACTGTTGCTTTAAAGCCCGTAGCGCTGGCAGGAACATGATTGCATCGCCCAGGCCAAAATACCCGAAGATGAGAATACGTTCGCCGCGCGGCTTTTCCTTTTTAAAAAAAGGAGTTCTGATGCACGAGACGGCAATTTCTGCGAGGATGAACGCAAGGTTTATGGGGCGGGCGAGTTTCACAGTTAGTTAGATTTCTCACCGAAGGAAATTAATCCATCTTTTGATGTTCCATATTCAAAACGACCTACTTTTTTTGCTGCTCCTGTAAGAATTTTGACACCTCGCTTTAAGAATGAATATGCTAATCGTAAGATCGCTTCGGGTGTTTCGCGTTTGCGCCATAAGTATAGTTCAGTCCCCTTATTTCGTAAACCAACCTTTTTAAAAAAGAAATCTATAGAGTGTGGGCTGAAGAGCTGTAAGTGCTCATTAGGGATATAGTATAGCCATTTGCTTTTAAAAAGGTATTCGCCAGTAGATTCAACATTAGGAGTTGCGATCATAAGAATACCCCCTGGTTTCAACCAACTTTTAAGTTTTAAAACAACTTCAACCGGATTAGGCAAATGCTCAATAACGTGACTCATAATAATTATGTCAAATTTATTTTCTGGTATTGAAAGTGAAAATAAATCCCCATCATGCATTTTTACTCCGAAGTTTTTCTCACCATATTGGCAAGCCCATCTTGATAATTCTATTCCCTCTACAGTTGCCCCTACTTTTTTTAATTCATGTAATAAAACTCCGGTTCCGGCACCAAAATCAAGAATAGTAGCTTTTGACAGCTGATTTTTATAATATTGTTTTAATATTGAAATTTGAAAAATAGCTGAGCCGCGAATCCAATCCTCGCCTACAGAATAATCTACACCTTTGTAATCATCTTGAAAGTAGCCTCCATCATTTGTATCATAGATATTATTAACTGCCTCTAAGCTTGGCAATTCTTGTTGATATACCAAATGGCAGTTAGTACATTCTACATAAGTACATCTTTCTAATTTTACCCGTTCTTTAAAACTCTCTTCTCCACAAATTCTGCAACTCATTTCAATTCCTTGTAAACTTAAAAAAATACAAATTATAAGATTTTTAGAATCCATACAACTCAAATTTAACATTTTTCTAAGGTTAATTTGCCTATTTCCTTTTTTTATCCTATTTTGTTGTTAATCATAACCCCTCAATTTAACTTAGTGCACTATGAAAAAACTCCTCCCCTTTATCGCCATACTACTATCTTTCAATAACCTTCAAGCGCAGCCTGAATGGAAAGAGTTTGGAAAGCTACGAGTACCGAGACATTTTCACTGTTCAATACCAATTTCAGATTTCGAAGTACTGGTGATGGGTGGATACGAAAAATCTGGTATTGGGG
>DASPKH010000299.1:0-3538 GCA_035628175.1 Patescibacteria group bacterium | reverse complement strand
GCCACCACTCCTGAAGCTGAGGAAGTGAATCACTTTTTAAAAACATAGCATTCGCTGTAAAAGCTATGCACGCAAATAGAAGAAGAGTAGTTTTTAAAACAACCCTGATATTCATATTCAAACTTTTTTAAAAGGAAGGTGGCAGTATTTCCCCAAAACTTACCCAACTCCTTACAACAAAGCAAACCATTCTTTCAAAAACAAAAACGCGCACCTTTTTTTAAGTACGCGTTTAAACTTTTTCTTTTTTAATCTCTACATCGCATTAGTTGTTGCAACTTTGTCCAGAAGGCAGGTGCTCTATGGAAGCGGAGCGAATGGTTCTTCATTCGTAAGATTGTGTACATCTTTGTATTTGTTTACTTTACAAGGTCTGTCCTTACGCCGCCGGCACATAAAAGTAGAACTGGTTGCCAACATTTTTCCTATACTCCAGCCACATTTTGCCGTTGTGCGCCAAGATTACATCTTTAACAACAGCAAGTTCATTTTCGATTTCTTCTTTGCTCTGAGAAGTATATTCATTGCTGACGGCAGCATCTTTTAAAGAAGCGCTGGAATCTTCAATGCAGAACTGAACAGCTTTTCCGACGTACGATATCTGTAGCTTGATAGTGCCATTCTGCGGTGTGAGCTGCACAGCTTTGCGCAGCATGTTTGTGAGCGCCCATGTCATCTTATCAGGGTCTACACTGATGCTCGGCAGCCCTGTGTCAAATTCTGTCAGCAGAAATATCTTTTTTTCCTGGATCGTACCGCCAAGTGGCTGTAGCGCTTCAAAGATAAACGATTCAGGATCTACCGGCTGGAAGGAAAGGACTTCTGCATCTTCGCGACCAGAATCCCACATTTCGGCAAGCTCTCCGGCCAACTCCAGCAACTTCTGATTTTCGCGGCGCGCAGCTTCGATGATTGTTTGCTGTTCGGCTGTGAGCCCATTTTTATATTCTAGCGTGGACAGGTTAATGCTGATACTTGACAGCGGGGCAGTAAGTGCCTGCGAAAGATTATGAATAAAATTCTTCTTTGATTCATCCACTCGTTTGTATGTCGTCACATTTTTTAAACTGATAATATGCCCCAAAAATCTTTTAAAGGAAACATCGCTTTCATCATAAACCTTGCGAACGTCTTTTTCAAAAAATTCTTCTTTTCCATCAATAGAAACTTTTAAAAAGTCATTTTTCTTTTCCGCTTCTTCATTATAGATCGTTTTTAAAAGTTCCTGCATAAGCGGGCTATAGATAGCAACTTCCGAAGCGAGTTTACCGATGAGCTGCGCCTCACTGATCCCCAAAACACGAGCTGCAACCTGGTTGACAAGGATAATTGATCGTTTCTCATCAAGTACGATGATTGCGTTTGAGAGCGAGCGAACGATAGATTCTATTCGGCTCTTCTGCGCAACGATCTGTGTAAGATTCGAATCATCATATTCTTTCAATCTCGCAGTCATCAGGTTAAATGAGTCAGCAAGCTGTGTCAGCTCTTCAAAGGAACGGTCTTCCAGCTCCAGCGTCTGCCGGTAATCACCTTCGGTAATGTGGGCTATCTTGCCAATGAGCACTTCCATTGGTTTTACGATCATTGTCGGCAGACGGAATGCAACAAGATAGATCAAAAGGATAAAGCCAACACTTGAAATCGCCAGCGTAAGAAATGCCTTGTTGTAGGTGTTCTTTGCTTCCTGCTCTTTGGAAAGCATTGCCGCGCGGTTTATCTCGATCACATCTTTGCATTGCTGCACGATAATTTCGTACTGTGGCAGATGCGTGCTGTAGTAAAGCTCAGGTGTGATCACGCTTAGACCTTCGCTATATGTTTTAAAACGAGTGCCCATTGAGCGGAGTACCTCACTCTCGCCGGGTTCATTTATGCCTTGCGTGGCAAGCTCGTAATTCTTTTTAAAAAGCGCGATATTGTCGCTGATCTTCTGCTGAAGTACACCCATAGACTGGCCGCCTGCTGGGTTCATCGCACGCGCAGCATCAGCATTGATGCTGTTGAGCGCCGCGATCATCTGTTCGGAAGCGCGGATCGAAATATTATTTTCCGAAACAATGGAATTTACCTGCTGTCCTATGCGCGTGAGGTAGATCGCCGTGACGACGATGAGAATCAGCGCCAGCAACAGCACAAAACCGTAACCAATACTTATCTGAGAGCGAAGTTTCATTACTTCCGTTTTTAAATTTGATGGTGTTTCATCCGGTCTTCATCCCGGCCGGAGAGATGCACAATAAATTACAAAATGATTTACACAATACAAGCCGGAAAATGGTAAAAGGTATTATAATATGGCGTGAATTTTTGAAAATTTTTCTTGGATTTTTAAAAAGTTGCTTTTTTATAAACAAAAAGCTCCTCGCAAAAGTGCGAAGAGCTTTAAAAAATTTTGTTAGTTTTAATAATTACTGCTTTTGTGCGGCAGCCCGCACTTTGCTATGCTTCACACTATACGTATAATAGATTATAAGGCCAATAGCGAGCCAGCCGATAAGACGAAGAATATGCATGTAATCTGTCATTAGCGAAAGCATCATGGCTCCACACGAAAGTATTCCTAGGACTGGTATGAGCGGTACAAGGGGAGTTTTAAAAGCGCGAGGGAGATCCGGTTGCTGTTTACGTAGCACTATAATTCCTGCACAGACAAGGATAAACGCCAGGAGAGTTCCCATACTTGTTACTTCACCTACAAGGCTAATTGGCGCAAACGCTGCAAATAGACTTACAATAACTCCAAAAAACAGGTTTGATTTCCATGGAGTATGGAAGCGTGGGTGCACTTCTGAAAAGAATTTTCCGAGAAGACCATCCTTAGACATAGTAAAGAATACACGTGATTGTCCAAGTAGCATTACAAGAATGACAGAAGTGTAACCTGCTATAATAGCCAGTTTAATAGAAGGTTTTAACCACTCAATGCCGGTTTTGTTAATTGCCACAGCTACTGGAGCCGCCACATTTTTAAAGTCCTGATAATTTACAATTCCGGTTAGTACATGTGCAAAAAGAATGTAAAGGAATGTGCAAATAAAAAGTGAGCCTATTATTCCTATAGGCATGTCACGCTGTGGATTTTTGGCTTCCTGAGCGGCTGTAGAAACAGCATCAAAACCGATGAATGCGAAAAAGACAACACCTGCGCCACGGAGAATGCCGCTCCATCCAAATTCACCGAAGATACCCGTATTTTGGGGAATATATGGCACATAATTATCAGAATTAATATAGCCAAAACCAAGTGCTATAAAAACTAGTACTACGGTCACTTTTAACACTACCATTATTGTATTAAACCGTGCTGATTCTTGTGTCCCACGCATGAGAAGTACAGAGAGCGTCATGACTATTATTGCAGCGGGCAGATTAATAACCCCGTATATTTGAGATCCATCGGGCATTGTAACAGGTTGCCACGGCGAGGCAACAAGTTGTGGTGGGAGTGAAACGCCAAAATCATGCAGGAATGATACCAGATAGCTTGACCAACTAATTCCAACTGTCGCGGCACCAACTGCATATTCCAGTACTA
>DASPKH010000298.1:0-4086 GCA_035628175.1 Patescibacteria group bacterium | reverse complement strand
CAATTTTCGCCAAAAGGTTTTTAAATTAAGAGTATTTTAAAACTTTTTTATACAAAATCTACTGATGCTGCATCCGCGAATTTCTGTCTGCATGATCGTAAAAAATGAAGAGATAAATCTTGCTGCATGCCTGCGATCAGTTTTACCTATTGCTTTTGAAATTATCATTGTTGACACTGGCTCTACCGATAGAACGATAGGAATTGCAGAACATTTCGGCGCAAAAGTTTTAAAAACTAAATGGAAAAATGACTTTTCTCACGCGCGCAATATTAGCCTCCAGGCTGCCTCCGGCGAATGGATAGTACAGGTTGATGCCGATGAGCAACTCGAAAATCCTAATGAACTTTTAAATACGCTCCACAACGTACCAGCTTCTGTTGGTGGATTTTTTATTGACGTTTTTTCGAAGGCACGTAGGGCGGACGGTGGTTCAGACGATTACACGACGCAGCTTCCACGCATTTTTAGAAATCACCCGTTGATCCGTTTTAAAGGCGCAATTCACGAACAGATTACAGACTCAATCTTTGCAGCAGGCTTTGAGATGCGTCTTTCGCACATACGCCTTATGCACCACGGTTATGACATTTCACCTGATAATATACGGCGGAAAAACGAGCGGAATCTTGCGCTACTGGACGCCGAACTTTCTAAAAATCCCGGTGACGTATACCTTCTCCTGAACCGTGCCAAAACGTATCTTGCACTCGGTAGTCTTGTTGAAGCGGAAAAAAATATCACTGCAGGGCTACTCACCGCTTCAGGAAATATACGTTCGCAACTGCTTAATATCGGTGCGATTGTTGCATTTCAAAGCGGTAACGCCGCACTTACTGTTACAAGGGCGCAGGAGTCGCTCAGTTTGCTGCCGCAGCAGGCATTTGCACAATTTATTCTTGGCGAGGCATGTTGGTTTTTAAAAGATTATCACGCATCGCTCCAGGCATTTTTAAAAATGGAGCTTGCGCTGCAAATGCCTGATGCTAGCGCAATGATCGCGGGTGAATACCGGCTTCCGCCAGAGCAGATTGCTTTTAAAATCGGTCGGTGTTACATTGCACTCCAAGACTGGACACAGGCGGAAATTGCTTTTAAAAAGGGATTGAAATTCTCGCCCGATAATGCTGATTGCCTCATTGGTATGGCGAATATCGCCGCAAGAACCGGAGGTATTACACAGGCGAAAGTTTTGCTTTTAAAAGCGCATGATAATTCGCCTCAGCGCGCTGATATCAAGCAGTTTTTACGGGATATCGATCAATTCCAAAATTCCCATCATGAAAATCTATCACATCAAAACGTGAAGGAACCTTCTTTTAAAAAACCACTCATTTCGCTTTCAATGATCGTAAAAAATGAGGAGCAGCACTTGTCAGGCTGCTTGGAAAGCGTGCGCGGAATTGCTGATGAAATTATCATTGTAGATACGGGTTCAACAGACCGAACAATTGAGATCGCAAAGACCTTCGGTGCGAAGATATACCATTTCTCATGGATCGGTGATTTCGCCGCAGCGCGCAATGAATCGCTCATGCGTTGCACCGGCGAGTGGGTTTTATATCTTGATGCCGACGAGCGGCTGGACATTGCGCAGCCGGAGCGTTTCAAAGAACTTTTAAAAACTGTCCCAGCAGAAGTCGGTGGGTTTGTCTGCACGATTGTCAGCCCGCACCGCCAGTTGAATGATTCAACAGAGGTCCATGAAGGTGGCTACCCAAGGCTCTTTAAAAACTACGGCTATCCGAGAGTACATTTTAAAGGGCGGGTACATGAGCAGATCACTCCGTCGCTGCTGGAGTGTGGAGCAAAGATCGTCAATAGCGATGTAAAAATCCTGCATCTCGGCTACGACCAGTCGCAGGAGGTGATGCAGGAAAAAGTCCGGCGCAACTATACGCTGCTCATCAGGCACGTGGAGGAAGAGCCGCAGAACGCCTACGCGTGGTTCCAACTAGGTCAGACGCTCTCGCGTATGCAGCTTTTTAAAGAGGCGATCTCAGCATTGGAGCTTTCGGTCAACCTGGGAACGCTGTCGCCATCTATTGCGGCGAGCGCAGCCTCATCACTTTCGCAGTTATATGGCAATTCCGGCCGCTATGATCAGGCGCTGCAATGGGCTGAATATTCACTGCACAAAGCGCCAAATCAAAATCTTGCCTTGAATTTTAAAGCTCATGCTCTTCTTTTTTTACAGCGTGGAGCTGAGTCGGAAGCTGCTTTTACAGAATTGCTCTCGCGGATACGGGATACTTCGGGCACATCAGGTGCAGGCTTTGAGGTGGCTATCTCTGAGAAGGTTGTGTTGCAGGGGCTGCACAAGGCAAAGATAATGCAGAAAAAGTTGTAAAAGAAGAAAGGCAATTACCTGTGCAAGGTAATTGCCTTTATAAGAACACTTGCAGAAATTGCCTTATAAATCAGGCCGATAATTCAGCGCTTTCTGGCTTTACGGAAATCTCACTCAAGCAAATCCGCAATGCAGCGATATATTCATCAATATCGCTTTGATGCACGATAAGCGGTGGTACGATGCGCAACACATTTACGGCAGTAGCATTTGCGATCACCTTATGTTTCAGCATCATATTCACCACCGGCTGGCCTTCCATTGAAAGCAGTAGGCCGAGCAGTAAACCCCGCCCACGAACCTCTTTTACAATTTCAGGGAATTCGGCCTTAATTTCATAGAGCTTGTTTTTAAAATACTCGCCGGTTTTTAAAACATTCTCCTGAATTCCTTTATCGAGTTCTTCCATAACAGCAATTCCTGCTGCGCAGGCAACCGCATTTCCGCCATAGGTCGTTCCATGCATGCCTTTGTCCCACACAGAGCAGAGCGGGGATTTCACGAGGATCGCGCCAAGCGGCATACCACCTCCCATGCCTTTTGCCATAGTGATGATTTCCGGCTGAACGTCATAATGCTGGAAACCAAAAAACTTACCTGTACGGCCAACTCCGGCCTGAATTTCATCAGCAATTATTAAAAACTCAAACTGCTGTTGCAATTCAACAATCGTATCAACAAATTCTTTTTTCGCCAAAGTTACACCGCCTTCGCCCTGCAAAAATTCCAATACAACTGCGCACGTCTTATTGTCTACGGCTGCGCGTAAAGCCGCGCTATCATTAAACGGAAGCACATAGCAATTCGGCAGAAACGGTCCCATACCATCCTTGTACTTCGGCCTGTCCATTACGGAAAGCGCGCCATATGTGCGCCCGTGGAAGCCACCGGAAAAACCGTAGATGTCTGTCTTGCCGCGGCTATTTCCCCATTTTCGCGCAAGTTTTAAAGCACTTTCCATGGATTCTGCGCCGGAATTTGTAAAGAACACTTTGCCGTAGCCAGCACGTTTTTGTAGCATTTCGGCGAGCTTCATCTGCGGCTCCTGATAGAGGAAATTCGATACATGCATGTATTTTTTTGCTTGTTCGCAAACAGCATTTACAACGCTTGGGTGTGAATGCCCAAGGGCATTTACGGCAATTCCTGCGAGAAAATCAAGGTACGAATTCCCTTCTGTGTCAAAAATCCGACAGCCTTCGGCACGCTCCACCATGATTGGTAAGCGACCGTAGGTCTGCATAATACATTCGCTGTCGCGTTCTATAAATGTGCTCATACTATGTTTTTTTTAAAGCTTTAAAAACTATTTTTAAAAGTCCAGATGACAATAACAAAAAAAAGGCGCAAATAATTGCGCCTCAAAATTACATTTTTAAAAGAATTACAGTTTAAAAACTACGCTTCTTTCTTCGTAATCTTCATTTCAATCTTTTCCAGCGGATTGTCACGATGGTCGCGCTTTGCGTTAACAATCTTATCTACAACATCCATTCCTTCGATCACTTGTCCGTAGGCTGTATATTGTCCATCAAGATGCGGCGCATCAGCTACGCAGATGAAAAACTGTGAGCTTGCGCTATTGGGATCTGCTGAGCGTGCTGCTGAAAGAATGCCGCGCGTGTGACGGGTTTTATTGAATTCCGCAGGCACATTTTTCTGCGAACGGTCGCCCATTCCCCACATTTCTTTTGGCTTGGTTTTAGAATTCGGGTCGCCACCCTGGATCATGAAGC
>DASPKH010000297.1:0-7406 GCA_035628175.1 Patescibacteria group bacterium | reverse complement strand
GGCGCTATAATATTTGTCGAATCCAGCCGACCGCCAAGCCCCGTTTCTATTACCGCGAAATCTACATTTTGTTCCGCAAAGTAGCTGAATGCCATCACGGTTGTCACTTCAAAAAACGTCGAACCGATTTCCTCGATATGTACCGCAAGCTTTTCAAAATGCCGCACCATATCTTCGTCCGAAATCACCTGACCATTCACACGAATCCGCTCGTTGAATTTTAAGATATGTGGCGATGTATATAACCCCGTTTTAAAACCTGCTTCCTGCAGAATACTCGCCAGCATCGAGCATGTTGAACCCTTCCCGTTCGTGCCGGCCACGTGTATCGTTTTAAAATGCGTCTGCGGATTTCCCGCAATTTCCGCCAGCGCCAGCGTCCGCTCCAGCCCTGGTTTTATGCCAAACCGGTGCAGCGAAAACAAATAATCTATAATTTCCGAAAGGCCTTTCTGCACGTCCAAATTCCCAAAAACAGGCAAAGCTGCCGGCGCTCGAGCAAGCAGGCAGCTTTTTAAAATAAACTTTTAAAAAAACGATTACACTTCAAACGCGGTCGTGTACTGCACATTTTCCGTTAGCGCATGGATTTGTTCCACAAGCTCGGTAGCATGCACCTTTTCAGCGATTTCATCCGACGCGTCAAAGACTTCCTTCGACGGATAAATAAACACTTCCTGGTACGTATTCCGCTTGCCGCGCACCTCAAAGACGCTGTATTGCACATCAGGATTGCTGGCAAATTTGCCCCGCACCTGCGTGATCAGCTCATTATAATACTTTTTTTGAGTTTCCGAAACCGTGTACGTAATCGTAAAAAGAACGCGCGCCATAATTATCCTGATAATCTAATCTTTTAAAAACCGAATTAATTTTAAAGAATTTTCTTTAAAAACAGACTACAAATCTACGCCATTCTTGCTTTAAAAGTTCAATTTTTTCCTACTTAAAAAAAACTTTTTTAAAAATTCTCATTTTCTGTTATTCTCGCTCAAGGCCATCGAGTGCGGCAACCCTGCCCGCATAAGGCAATTCGTTTTTAAAAATCAATACTCCAGTAATTCCTTCATTGCTTTTAAAATCGTCCCCTCATTTGGCAGAACTGCCTTCTCCAGCGTCGGCGCAAACGGCGTTACCGAATCAAAAGCCGCCACACGCTTAATCGGCGCATCCAAATATTCAAACGCTTTATCCGCAATTCGCGCCGCAATTTCACCGCCAAAGCCAGCCGTCAGCGTCGCCTCATGCGCAATACAGACACGATTCGTTTTCATCACACTTTTTAAAACCGTCTCCTCATCAAACGGCACCAGCGTCCGAATATCAATCACTTCCACTTCCGAACCTAGTTTAGACAGCTCTTCCGCAGCAGCAAGCGCCATGTGCACCGCGCTCCCGTACGACACAATCGTTGCATCTTTGCCTTCGCGCACCACATTCGCTTTCCCAAGCGGAACGACGTAATCGCCTTCCGGCACATCTTCCTTGATTTTGCGGTACAGCCCCTTGTGCTCGTAATACACAACCGGGTTATTATCACGAATAGACGCCAGCATTAGCCCTTTCGCATCAGCCGGGAAAGCCGGGCACACCACCTTTATGCCCGGTGTATGCGCAAACCACGCCTCGCTATTGCGCGAGTGAAACGGCCCGCCACCCACGCCGCCGCCTGAAGGCCCGCGCACCACCATCGGAACAGCCATTCCCCAGCGATACGCCGTCGTTCCCGCAACATTCGCCAGCTGGTTAAAGCCATTCGTCACAAAATCCATAAACTGCATTTCCGCAACCGGGCGCATCCCGTTCATCGCTGCGCCAATCGCCGCACCGACGATAGCTGCCTCGGAAATCGGCGCATCAATCACCCGTTTTGCACCAAATTCCTGGATAAAACCCTTCGTCATTTTAAAAGCGCCGCCATACGGTCCGATGTCCTCGCCGATGAGAAAAACCGATTCGTCGCGCTGCATTTCGAAACGAAGCGCATCGGAAATCGCTTCAAGATATGTCATTTGGGGCATGATGTTCTAATGTTTATTTTTTATATTGATTAAGACATTCGACATCATGTTTATCTTTTAAACGCGCTGATGCCTGCTTGTTTTTGAGCAAATCGTTAAACGAAATAAAATTCAATGAGACTGCCTGAGTGTCCTTAATTTCTACTTTATTTTTAAAAGCCGTTTCAAAATCAATTCCATCGATTGCAGTGAGCAAATCAATTCTGAATGGAGGAAATCCTAATTGAATTACATTATCCTGCTTTATAAAATCTTCAACTGAAACATCAAGGTTTGAAAAACCAAAATCGTGAAGGCATTTTAAAACTTTTTCAGCATTGTCTTCAGACGGGTTTATCCAGATATCAAAATCTTCGGTAAATCGTGGACGACTATGAAATGCCACTGCGTATCCACCGACAATGAGATATTCCGCCTTATTATCGTTGAGTAATTCGACAAACTCTGAAGTCCTTGTGTAAGGTCATACCCCATAAACTCCGCGTACATTGTGCGAATTACTTCAAGTTGCGCAAGCTTTTCCAGTGGAGAAACTGACTTCCAGTATTCAATTTCCTCGCGCTCCTGCTCAGCATGACTTTTAAAAACTTTTGCGACTTTCTGCATTTCTTTTAAAAGATTATTTATAAACCTAATTACGGCATAAACACATTTTTAAAAGCTTCTTCCGCTGGAGGATACGGGATTTCGAGCGTGCGGTCAATTGCGTCAATCATTTCTTTTAAAAGATTTTTGCTTAACTCCTCAATTTGCTCTTCGGTCATGATGCCTTCAGCAATCATAAACTTTTTGTAGCGCTCAATCGGGTCTTTTGTGCTCCACTCTTCCACCATCCCTTTTGGCACATAGCTAGCATCGTCGTGTTCGGCGTGGCCGCGCATGCGCATAGTGATGCTTTCGATGATGGATGGCCCTTCGCCGCGCCGGGCACGCTCTACGGCTCGCTGGCACGTTTCAAAAACAAGCTCAACGTCCGTTCCGTCAATTGTTTCGCCGTGAATGCCATAGCCGATAGCACGGTCGGAAAGCTTCGCGCAGGCAAATTCAAGTGAGTTCGGCGTGGAATACGCGTATTGATTATTTTCTATAATCAGCACAAGCGGAAGTTTCTGCACGGCAGCGAAATTTAAACCTTCATGCACCTCGCCAACCTGCGCACCGCCATCGCCAATATATGTCATGGCTACGACATTTTCACCGCGCATTCTTGATGCCATTACAAAGCCAGCAGCAACTGGGATCATCGAACCGAGGTGCGATACATTTCCATAAATCCGCTTTTGCACATCAGCATAATGCCCTGTTCCGTCCGTGCCGCGCATCTGGCTGCCGGTACGCGCAAGGTGATTGACCATCAGCGTATCCACATCCTGCCCGAAAACAAAATGCCCGCCGATATTACGGTGCATCGGGAATAACACGTCCTGCCCGCCCATCGCAAATGCAGAGCCAACTGAACTCGCTTCATTGCCAATCTGCGAGTACACACCGCCAAAGGCCTTGCCTTGGCGGTATAAACGCAGCATTGCCTGGTCAAATTCACGCGCCTGCACCATGTGCGTAAAAATCTTCACACGCTGGTCATTATTTAATAGTGAACTTTTAAAAACATCTGGCTTTTCAGCAGTTTTTAAAGACGTTTCTTTTGCTGTTCCGTTTGCTTTTGGAGCTGCTTTTGTATTTTTTCTGGTTTGGGTTTTCAAGGTTATTCTTTTAAAGAATTATTAAATCCTTATTTGTAAAAAACAGGGTACTTCTGCGGATTCGCCTCGTTCATGATTTCATACACTGCTTCAAAAACGTGCTCGGCTTCTGGTTTCGACCAATAATTTCCGTCAGTACCATATGCCGGACGGTGCGGTTTTGCAGCAAGTGTTTTCGGTTCCGAATCAAGCCATCTCCAGCCTTTTTGCTTTTCTAAAACTTCCTGCATCATAAATGCTGTCGTTCCACCGGGAACGTCTTCGTCAAAGAAAAGGATGCGGTTTGTCTTTTTTAAAGATTCGAGGATTTTTCCATTGATGTCAAACGGTAAAAGAGTTTGAACATCGAGAATTTCTACGTCAATATTCACACGTTTCAATAATTCGGCGGCTTCCATCGCAATGCGGCAGCAAGCACCGTACGTCACGATTGTTACATCTGCCCCTTCTTTTAAAACTTCCGGTACACCTAGCGGCAATGTAAATTCCCCAACATTATCAGGAATTCTCTCTTTTAAACGATAGCCGCTCAGTACTTCAACAATAAGTGCCGGCTCATCCGCTTTTAAAAGTGTGTTGTAAAAGCCCGCTGCCTGCGTCATATTGCGCGGCACACACACGTGCATTCCGCGAACAAGGTTGATAATCCCCGCCATCGGTGAACCTGAGTGCCACACGCCTTCCAGACGGTGGCCACGCGTGCGAATAATCACCGGCGCTTTTTGCCCACCTTTCGTTCTGTATTGTACAGTGGCTAGGTCGTCGGACATCAGTTGCAGCGCGTACAAAATATAGTCAAGATACTGAATTTCCGTAATCGGTCGCAAGCCACGCATCGCAAGGCCAATTCCCTGCCCGAGAATTGTGCATTCACGAATGCCTGTATCAGTTACGCGGAATTCACCGTGCTTGGCTTGAAGTCCTGCAAATGCCTGGTTTACGTCGCCTATATAGCCAACGTCCTCACCAAATGCCACGACGCGCGGGTCACGCTGTAATGCAGCGTCAAAACATGCCTGCAAAACTTCGCGCCCATCCACTATTGGCGAATTTTCGGAATACACAGCTTTTGTTTCCTGGGCGTGGGTAACGCATTCGCCGGATTCACTGTGAAGACATGAGCTATAACGCTCTTCGTTCAGCTTGTCCTGCTCGCGTTTCCACTCGATGAGCTGTCGTTTTGCTGGCAATTCCTCATCCTTTAAAACGAGCAACGCACGATGAATTGCCACCATCACATCACGACGGAAGGGGTCACGCGCTGACGCCAGATCATTTTTAATTTTTAAAAGCTCGTCCCTATTTTTTGAAACTGCAATAATTTCATCTAGCCTGCCATTCACAAATGCAATTTCATCATAAATTGGCTGCGTAAAGGCTTTCCATGCGGCTTCTTTCTGTGCGCGAACGGTTTCGATTGATTCCTTTTCAATTGCGTCAAGTTCTTGTGCAGTTGCGATATTTTCAGCAATCATCCAATCGCGCATTTTCACAATCGGGTCAAAATCTTTTTCCCACTGAAGGCGCTCCTTTGTTTTATAGCGTTCGTGGCTACCGGAGGTCGAATGTCCCTGCGGCTGCGTCATTTCTACAACGTGGATAATCGCCGGGACGTGCTCGCGACGCGCTGTTTCAGCAGCAATCTGGTATGTTTTTAAAAGCTCTGCATAATCCCAGCCGCGAACCGTGTAAATATCATAACCGTCCGTCGTACCTTCCACCCTTTGAAAACCTTTCAGTAGCTCACCAACATTATCCTTCGTCACTTGGATTCTGTTCGGAACGGAAATCCCGTAGCCGTCGTCCCAAATAGAAATAATCGCCGGGCTTTTTAAAACTCCAATGGCATTGACTGCCTCCCAGAACATTCCTTCAGCGCAGCTTGCATTGCCGATCGTACCAAAAGCAACTTCATTGCCGTTTCGTGAAAACTGCGTTAATTCCTTTAATTCTTCAAGTTCGCGGAATAATTTTGAAGCATATGCCAGGCCGACCAAACGTGGCATTTGCGATGCAGTTGGCGAAACATCAGCAGTAGAATTATATGATTCTGTCAGATTTTTCCAGCTTCCATCCTCATTTAAAAATCGCGTGCCGAAGTGTCCATTCATCGAACGTCCGGCGCTTGACGGCTCTGCTTCAACATCCGTGTGAGCATAGAGCTGTGCGAAGAATTTCTGCACATCGGAGATGCCGAGCGCAAACATAAATGTCTGGTCGCGGTAGTAACCCGAACGGAAATCCCCTTTTTTAAAGGCGCGCGCCATAGCCAGCTGGGCTACTTCCTTCCCATCACCAAAAATGCCGAACTTCGCTTTGCCCGTCAGCACTTCACGGCGGCCGAGCAAAGATGCCTGGCGGCTCTCACTCGCGATGCGGTAATCTTTTAAAATGTCCTCGCGGCTTAAGCCATAAAGCGAAAAGTTTTTAAAAGATTGTGCCGAAGCGGCTTTGCCTGTGGGCTTTATTGCACCGTTCGCTCCGTTTTTGGCCGGAGCTTTCGAGGCTGTGCTTTTAGACACAATGTTTTTTGAAGCTGATTTTGTCGCCACAATCTATCCCGAATATATTTTTTGAGAATTTTAAAAAAGAATCCAAAAATACGAAAAATTAGTGAATACATCGGGTGTAGAAAGTTTTAAAAAATACGTGAAGTGATTTTTGTAATTTTCTAAAAGAGGATTTTATACTTTTTACACCACACAGTACTTTACTTAAACAATGAAACCCTATAGATTATTTTCCGCAATTGTAGCAAGCCTCTGTGTTTCGACAACACTACAAGCTCAGAAATCAGGCGATTATTTACTCAACACCCAATTTGCCTCCAGTCAGCTTTCACTGCGGGTATTACATTTGGATACGGGCGTGTTTTTCATTCTGGCTTTTTGAATGCTAATCCCTTTACAAACCAGCGTTTTCCAGCAACCCAATCGAATAGCTTTTTTGGAGGTATATTTGGCGAACTTCTACTGTCCAATGGATCCACGTCATTTGTTTTAAAAACACAGTATAGCAATTTTACTACAGCGAGTGTAGCGATTATTGAGAGTTCCAAGCTTCCTGATGAGAAAACAATGAGTATCCGGCACAGTATTCATTTTAGCTCATCTTTCTTCAATGTAGAGTTAATTGGTTTCCAAAGAATTATTGATCAATTTGGGTTTGGCCTTGGGATTGGAGCAGGATTTCCAATAAAAAGTGACATGGACACCAGGTTTACTTTGATTTCGCCGCAGGAAGCCCATTTTGAACGTGATCCCAATGCAGACAGTAAAGGTATTCCCTACTCTGATGATAATCGCACGATTTTTGTCGATAATGAAGATGTGGCAAATAGGCAGCTATTTGTAAAGCTCGGTGTACGGTACGGATTTCAGTTTGACCGTATCAGCATTTCGCCATCACTTTTTTACAATCTGGCCCTGAATAACGCGACAAGGCAGGAATCTTTTACAATGAATGTACTTCAGTTGGAAGTAGATATGGGATTTGGGGTGTAGTTTCTCAAGGCAATTCATTTTTAAAGAGTTGTGCTATGATGAAAATTTTGTTGGGGTTGACGCTTTATGTGGAGTGGTGCTGGCCTGGCACAAAATACCCTTTATGATTATCCGCTTTTAGGTACACCAGCACCTCCGTGTGTATATTGGCGTAACAGGGGCTATGGAAGAATGTTTCA